>NZ_JAASHD010000039.1:0-34028 GCF_019734375.1 Clostridium sp. K04 | reverse complement strand
TACTTTGAGTCTTTGTTTTAAGACTCTCAAAAGAATTGCTGGTTTACTTTAACTATATTCTGTTCAATTTTCAAAGACCATTTACTCTGTCGCACCAAAGCGACTTTCTTATCTTATCATTCTTGCCGATTCATGTCAACATTTTTTTAAAAAACTTTCAACATTTTTCTTTAAGAAATTTTTCGCTTACTACTAGCATATAAACATATTGTTTTTCTGCCCTCAGCGATGTATCTAATACTACCATGTATTATTTAAAACAAAATATATAATTCAGCTAAATTCTAGAATTAAACTCTTTATTCTATCATTTTATATCATTTTCTTTCTTATTCTAATATTGATACACTAGGATAAGTTTAAGAATAATTTATACTAATATTATAAAATAATAGACGTATCAAGATATCTTATTAATATAAATACCCATTTTCACTTAAAAATATTCATATTACCCTAAAGTTTGATACATCTTCATTTTATAAATTCTATTAATACGTAATTTTCACTAAACAGTTGTATAATGAATCCATTTTCCCTTCCAAACTCTTGGAATAGTCACTAAAGCTTTAAAAAACTCATCACTAGATAAAATTAAATATACTAAAACAGGATTAAATTTTAATGCAAATGCACAAATAGTCCCTAATACTATTTTTAACCCCCATAAAGTAACAATATCATTTATTGCACAAAACACAGTATCACCAGCACCTCTTAATACACCGGCCAATGTTGTAACTGTTACTGATTGAAATAACAATAAAAATGCAGAAACATATAACATATTTTTAATTAATTCAGCTGTCTCTTTGGAAACTTTTATAAAACTTGGTGCTATTGGCCTAATTGCTATAATACCAATAGCAATAATTATCCCTAAGAAAAAACTAAGCTTAACTAGTAATTTAGAAAAGTTCAATACTTGTTCTTCACGTTCTTTTCCTTCTCCAATTAAATTCCCTACTATAATAGCAGCACCTCCGCCAAATCCCATAATTGCAATACCTGCTAACTGTTGAAGCACACTTATAAAACTATTTGCTGCAATTACACTTGCACCCAATCTTCCAATAATAGCTGCTTGAACAGATATACCTAACCCCCAATTAATTTCGCTTAATAATACTGGTAGGCTATATCTAACAATATGTTTCCAATACATAGATGTCCTTCTAAAAACATCACTTAATTTATACTTAATTTGTTTTTCAATTCCATACATATATATAACTACTAATATACTTTCAAATACTCTACTTATTAAAGTTGCCAGTGCAGCTCCTATAATCTCCAACCTAGGCATCCCCAAGTGCCCAAATATTAATATATAATTTAAAAATACATTTAATATAAATGAAAATCCATAAATACACATGGATACATTTACATTTTGTATACTTCTAAGCCCCATTAAATATACTCCTGTAAATGCAGAGAATACATATGAGAAACCCACTATTCTTAAATACATAGCTCCATATTCAATTACTACTTTTTCATTAGTAAAAACTGATACAACCTCTTTTGGAAAAATGAGTACTACCAAAGATGCTATTAATCCTCCAACAATTGCAATCCTCATCATCAACCCCATTATAGTTTTTATTGATTCGATATCTCTCTTCCCCCAATACTGCGAATTTAAAACCATAGATCCTGATGCTAGTCCAAATATTAAAGTGGTAAAAATAAAATACGGTTGATTTGCTTGTGAAATTCCTGCTAACTGCAACTCATCTATATTTCCAATCATCAATGTATCTGTAACACTTACGCCTACATTAATAAGATTTTGTATTGCTATCGGTATCGCAATAATAAATAATTGAATTAATAAATTTTTATCCTTATTTTTCATCCACACACCTCCTCCCATAAATTATACATTCATAAATTACATAATAATACCATATCTTTTTATTAAAAAAAAGATAGAGACTATTTTATTTAGCACAAAACAATCTCTATCTTACAAACAACTTATTTACACTAACTCTTTTCTTATAAAGCTATTTTTACCAACTTTAAATGGCACTTTAACTTTACACATCATTCCTGGATGTGGACATCCATCTATAGCTTCTCCATCTTCATTATAAATTTCTTCAACCACAAAGCTTTCTCCAAATTCACCAGGAGTTAATATTTCTACTTTATCTCCCTTTATGAATTTATTTCTTTGTTTACATAATGCAATTTGAGTTTCTTCATCATACTCATGTACTATAGCAACAACATCATATTCTCTAACATGATCATTTGTATGATAAATTATTGCATCACTTTTAGGTTCACTAAAGAAGAACCCAGTATTATATTCTCTATGGCTAACTTTGTACATCTCATCTCTTAATTCTTTAGGTAACTTATAATTTTCTGGGTCTTCATAATATAAATCTATAGCCTTTCTATATGCATTCACAACTATAGCAACATAATATTCACTTTTATTTCTTCCTTCTATCTTTAATGATGATATACCTGCTTCTAAAAGTTCTGGTAAATGCTCTATCATACATAAATCCTTTGAATTCATTATATATGTACCATGTTGATCTTCTTCAATAGGGAAATATTGGTTTGGTCTCTTTTCTTCTACTAATGAATATTTCCATCTACAGCTCTGCGCACATGCACCTCTATTCGAATCTCTTCCTGTCATATAACTTGATAATAAACATCTTCCTGAATATGACATACACATTGCTCCATGTACAAAGACTTCTAATTCTAATTCTTCTGGAATATGTTGTCTAATTTCTTTTATTTCTTTTAATGAGCACTCTCTAGCTAAAACTACACGTTCTGCTCCTAAATCATGCCACATATTACACCCTTCATAATTTACTGTATTGGCTTGAGTACTAATATGTATCGGTAAATTAGTATGCTTTTGAACAGTTCTAAATACTCCAAGATCTGATACTAATACCGCATCTACCTTTGCTTCTTCAAGACTTTTTAAAAATTCAGGTAACTTTTCTATTCCTTCATTTCTTGGCATTACATTTACTGTGCAATATATCTTCTTTCCTAAGCTATGAGCTAATTCTGCACCCTCTTTAATCTCTTCAAAAGTAAAGTTTTGAGCTGCAGCTCTTAAAGAAAAGGCTTCACCTCCAAAATATACAGCATCTGCACCATATTGAAATGCAATTTTTAATTTCTCAAGGCTTCCAGCTGGTGCTAAAAGCTCTGGCTTTTTATATTTTATTGACATTATATCTCATCCTTCTATTTAGATTTTTACTTATAATATCATTTTTTATCTTAATAAACAATGTGCAAAAAATGCAAAACACTTTTTTCAGTTAAGAATTAACTATTAACTATTAACTATTATAGTGCCACTATTGTTAAAATTTATATATGCAGTGGTACTTATCATTTTAGCTTTTTTTTATTACAATAATAGTAAAGATGTAAATAAATTCGAGGTGTGATAATGGATAAGATAATGAGACCTGTATGGGCTGAAATAGATTTAGATATAATTGCAAATAATATGAGAAATATAAAAAAATTAGCTGGCGATAAAGAAGTAATGGCTGTTGTTAAAGCAGACTGTTACGGACATGGAGCCTTGGATGTTGCACCTGTTCTTTTAGAAAACGGAGCCTCTAGATTAGCTGTTGCTATGCTTACAGAAGCCATCGAACTAAGAAATAATAATATTACTGCACCTATAATGATTCTTGGTTATACCCCTTTATATTTAGGTGAAGAACTAATTAATTATGATATAGAACAAACAATTTACGATTTAGATTATGCAAAAGAATTATCTGATTTAGCATTAACACTTAATAAAAAAGCAAAAGTTCATATAGCTTTAGATACTGGAATGGGTAGAATCGGGTTTTTACCTTCTCAAGAAAGCTTTAATCAAGTTTGTGAAATTTGCTCATTAAAGGGATTAGATGTCGTTGGTATATTTACCCATTTTTCTAGTGCTGATGAAAAAGATAAAGACTATACTCATTATCAATTTAATCAAATAAGCAGCTTTATTGAAAAACTTACCGAAGTAGGAATAAACATACCTTTAAAACACGCCTCTAATAGTGGAGCAATAATAGATATGCCAAATACCTACTTAGATTCAGTAAGAGCTGGAATTATACTTTATGGATATTATCCATCAAATGAAGTAAATAAAGAAAATTTATCAATACAACCTGCTTTAACTTTAAAAGCCAGAATTGCTCACGTCAAAGAATTAGAGCAAGGCATGTATATTGGATATAATAGAACTTATAAAACAACTAGAAAAAGTATAATTGCTACTATTCCTATAGGATATGCTGATGGATATATCAGAAAATTAAAGTACGAAGCTAAAGTAATTGTTAATGGTAAACTTGCTCCTATAGTAGGCAATATTTGCATGGATCAATTTATGATTGATATTACAGATATCGGAAATGTTAAAAGTGGAGATGAAGTAATTTTACTTGGAAAAACTGATAATATTAAATTTGATGCAGATGATCTTGCCAAATGTTGTGACAGCATTAATTATGAAGTACTTTGTCTTTTAAAGAAAAGAGTTCCTAGGGTTTATATTAAAGATGGTAAAATTTTCGATGTTAAAAATAATGTATAAAAGCCTTAAGTTAAACTTTATTCACAATTTATATAACTATAAAAAGTATGTAGTAATCCTAATATCTACATACTTTTTTAATATATAAGCCCTTATAATTTTTTTATATATTCTCCATATCCTAACTCTTCCATTTTATTCTTATGAATAAATTTTAATGATGCAGAGTTTATACAATATCTTAATCCGCCCAATTCGCTTGGTCCATCTGTAAAAACATGCCCTAAATGCGAATCTGAGTGTGTGCTTCTTACTTCTGTTCTAAACATTCCATGACTAAAATCTTGCTTTTCCTTAATATACCCTTTATTTATTGGCTTTGAAAATGCAGGCCAACCGCATCCTGAGTTAAATTTATCTTTTGAAGAAAATAAAGGTTTTCCACTTACAATATCAACATATATTCCCTCTTCAAAATTATCATCATATTCGTTATCAAAAGGTGGTTCCGTTCCATTTTCTTGAGTAACTTTATACTGAAGAGGTGTTAATATATCTTTAAGCTCACTTTTCCTTTTACTTGAAAGCTTCCAAGCTTCCTCTATAAATTGCTTTCTACCTGACCCTACATAATAAGCTTTATATCTAAAAGGATTTTTCTTGTAATAATCTTGATGATATTCTTCTGCTTTATAAAATTCTTTAGCTTTTAGTATCTTTACTGCTATTGGTTTGTTAAACATCCCACTTTCATTTAATTTTAACTTATAATCTTCTGCAACTCTTCTCTGCTCTTCATCACAATAAAATATAGCAGTTTCATAACTTCTTCCTCTATCATTAAATTGTCCTCCTTCATCAGTAGGATCTATGCTCATAAAAAAGGCTTCTACTAACTCTATATATTTTATAATATCTTCGTCATATGTTACTTCCACAGCTTCATAATGTCCAGTTTCCATCCTACAAACCTGCTCATATGTTGGATTTGCTATATTTCCACCTGTATAACCTACTATAACACTTTTTACACCATCATATGAATCAAAGGGCTTAACCATACACCAAAAACACCCTCCAGCAAAAATAGCTTTCTTTATCTTACTCATACTTATTACCCTCCATGTGAAATATTAATTCTAAACCACTTTATATATTAAAATGCTTCTTAATAAATTTAATCATATTTTCTTTATTTTTCTCCAATTGAATAACTCTATTTACATTGGCTCCTGACGGATGGGGAAATCCTAACAGTATTTGATTTTCTTTAATAATCCCATCTTGTTGAAGCCTTATCAATACTTCTTCAACAGCTTTACCTAACGGTATTAATAATACTTTTTCTGGTTCATTTAGCTTTTTAAACTCATTAATAAAATTATTATATATATATTTCATTAAAAAATCACTTTTTATTAATTTAGGTGTATGACCTGTATAATTTTCCTTCTTTACAAACACAGGATAAGGTATTAGCGATATTGTGTGTAATAAAACATCGCTGTCTCCAAATAACTCTTCACAACTATTTAAACTCAAAACCCTATTAAGTTCTATTTCATCTAACATAGAAATTATATTTTTTCTTAAGCTTCCGCTAAATCTAGCCTCTGATTTGCATTTATATTGTATTTCTTCAATATCATCACTAACCTCTAACCATTTTCTTGCTGTTGATATAGCTGTGCTCATTTGCTGAAACCCTGGTGTTATTCCAACTATAAAAATTTTCGCTTTAGGATTTAGATATTCATTATGTGGTGCATAATATATTTCTATATTATTTTCCTTATCAATAAGAAAGTCTTCAATTAATATTTCATTTTTTAAATACTTATCTTTTATAGGTAGTTTTTTTATTTTATCTTTATACTCGTATAATGTCTTTTTCATAATTACCTCATTTATATATTAAATTGCATAATTAATATTAATATTAATATATACTATATACCTTTATTTAATGTAAATACATATTTCAAATACAAGTAAATTATTATAAATTAGATTATGTATTTTATTTCTATTATTCATTCAAAAAAAGACATACAATATCTTTTCTGATATCATATGTCTAAATATTTAACTTTTTTATTGTTTTGTATTAATTTAATATCATTACATCTATCTAATCAGTAAATTTACTTAACTAAATTTAATATATATTTTAATAAAAAATAATAATTTCAGTTAATACTTCATTATTTTCTATAAAACGTATTTTTTAGTGGTAACTTAGTTCTAAAGATGCCATCCAATTTATAATATGCATTTTGAACTGCAGGAGCTGTTGGAATACAAGTAATTTCGCCAACACCTTTTGCTCCAAAAGCTAATTTCGAAGTACTCTTCTCAACAATAATTGGTACTATTTCAGGAACCATAGTTGATCTGAACAACCCTAAAGTTCCAAACTTTGCAGTTGGAATACTCTCCTTTAATGGATAATCTTCAGTTAATGCATATCCAAGTCCCATAACAACTCCTCCTTCAATCTGCCCTTCAACATTCAAAGGATTAATTGCCTTTCCAACATCATGAGCTGCAATAACCTTTTTCAAACTTCCATCTTTATTTAAAATTACAACTTGTGTTGCATATCCATAAGCAACATGACTTATAGGATTATTTTTTTCACTTCCCATTTTATCGGTTTTACCATAATACTCACCATAAAACTCTTGTCCATTAACTGAATTTAAGTCATTTCCTTTAATAGCTGCTTTTAACTTTAATGCTGCTATTCTAGTAGCTTCTCCTGTAAATAAAGTCTGTCTTGAAGCCGTTGATGTTCCTGCGTCAGGAGTCCTTTTCGTATCCGGCTGTATCCAAACTACACTATTTGCATCTATATTTAATACCTCACAAACAATTTGAGTCATTGTTGTTCCTACTCCTTGTCCCATACAAGCTGCAGACGTTCTTATTATTATTTTCCCATTTTGTACTTCTAAAATAGTCCTTCCTATATCAGGTAACCCTACACCTATTCCAGAATTTTTAAATGCACAAGCTATTCCAGCAAATTCACTTTTATAATATTCATCTTTAACAGCAAGTAAAGTATCTTTAAATGCAGTATCACTATCTGCTATTTGCCCATTTGGTAATTCCTGACCTGCTTCTATTGCATTTCTCCATCTTATTTCCCACGGAGATATACCAACTAATTCCGCAAGTTTATTTATATTAGATTCAGTTGCAAATGCTGATTCAGTAACTCCAAATCCTCTAAACGCACCTGCCGGTGGATTATTAGTATATACTGCAATTCCTTCAACCTCTGAATTTTGATAATTATATGGCCCTGCAGCATGAGTACACGCTCTTTGTAACACAGGTCCTCCTAAAGATGCATAAGCACCAGTATCTGCAATTATCTTTGCTTTCATGGCTGTTAATATTCCATTTTCATCACAAGCTGTAGTAAATTCCATTTCCATAGCATGTCTCTTAGGATGAACATTAATGCTTTCAGCCCTAGTTAAAGTCATTTTTACTGGTTTTCCAGTTAAATAAGCAAGAAGTGCTGTATGATGTTGACAACTCATATCTTCCTTACCACCAAAACCGCCTCCAACATACTTTGAAACAACTCTAATTTTATCTATATCAACTCCTAACAAAGATGAAATTTCTCTTAAATCATCATAAACAGATTGAGTACCTGTATAAACTATTAATTCACTATCTGTAGGTATAGCAAGTGCTGATTCCGGTTCTAAAAAAGCATGTTCAGTAAAAGGGACGGAATATTTATTATTAACAATAAATTTAGATTTTTTTAATGCTTCATCTACATTTCCTCTTTTCAAAATCTCTCTTGCTAAAACATTACCGTCACTATGAAGTTTTGGTGCATCTTTTTCTAAAGCCTCATTCGGCGAAGTTATTGGTTTCAATTTTTCAAAATCAACTTTAATCAACCCCATTGCTTTTCTTGCAATCTCTTCGCTTTCAGCTGCAATTAACGCTATTGCATCACCAATATATCTAGTTTCCTCACCTATATCAATTAATGCTGGCCAATCTTTTTTTAAATGCCCACAAAATCTATTTCCTGGTATATCTTTAGCTGTTACTACTTTAATTACTCCTTTTATCTGTAAAGCCTCGTTATAATCAATATTTTTTATTAGAATTCTAGGATATTTAGGCCTAAGTGCTACCCCATATAACATTCCCTTAATCTTCAAATCATCACAGTATCCATCTAAGGCTAATACCTTATTTTCAGCATCTACTTTTCCCAACGAATCTCCTATTAGTCCTTTGCATTTAGTTAATGGAATTTCTTTATTATCTCTTATTATTTCAGCTACCATTAATATTGCTTCTTCGATTTTTTTATATCCTGTACATCTGCATATATTTCCAACAAGTGCCTTCTTCACATCATTTAATGAAGGATTTAATGTTTTATTAAATAATCCTACTGCACTTATAACCATTCCTGGTATACAAAATCCACACTGAACCGCACCAGCTTTAGTAAAAGCATATGCAAATGCTTTCCTATACTTCTGACTTAATCCTTCTATCGTTATTACATTTTTTCCTTCAAGTTTTTTACCCTTTACAATGCATGATTTTGTTGCCTTACCATCAATTAGAACCATGCATGCACCACAAGCCCCTTCATTACATCCATTTTTTACAGAAACTAAGTTCTCATTTTCTCTTAAATACTTTATTAACTTTTCTTCTTCACTTATCCACTTAAGTTGACCATTTAGAAAAAAACTAACCATATTTTTATTCGATTAGCAAATCTCAAGCATAATATATTCATGCTTAGCTCTGAATCTCGCTACCTCCATTATTTTTCCTCCTATATCCTCTTCCAAAGCTTTTCTGCAATATTGATTGATTCTCTACAAATCTTTTCTTCATCAATACTAACTATCTTCCTATCTTTCATAACAACTTTTCCATTAATTATAGTTGTATCAACAGATTTTCCTGAAATTCCGAACAATACGTGTCCAAAATAATTATTCTTATTCATAGGAGTAAATGGCTTATAATCTACAATGATTAGATCTGCATACGCTCCCTTCTTTAATACCCCTAGTGGTTTCTCAAAAAATCTTGAAGCAATTTTAATATTATTTTTTAATGCCATTTGTTTAGTTTCCATAAATCCACTATTATAGTCACCAAAATGGTATTTGTTAATAAGATTTTCTACCTTCATTGACTCAAAAATATCACTTGTATATCCATCTGTCCCAATTCCTAATACTATCTCTTTATCTAACATACTCTTAATAGCCGCGACCCCTACTCCATTAGCCATATTAGACTCTGGATTGTTAACAACCATAGTTTTTGTATCTTTCAATATATCTAATTCTTCATCATCTATATATAAACAATGAGCTGCAATAGTCTTTTCTCCTAATATACCGAAATCATCTAATCTTTTTACTATTCTCTTTTTATATAATTTCAAACTGTTTTCTAAGTCTTCTTTTCCTTCTGCAACATGAATGTGATACCCTGTATCAATACCTTCCATGGCCTTAACACATTTATTTAAAGTTCCATCACTTAATGTAAAAGCCGCGTGCATTCCAAACATGCCTTTAGTCATATCATCTTGTTTCTTTTCTGCATACTTTATAAAATCAATATTTTCTTTAATCGCAAGATCTAAAACCCTATTTCCATCTCTATCTGAAACTTCATAACAATAACATCCTCTAATTCCTAATTCATCTGCAACATTAGAAATCGTAGGTAAACTTCCACTTATACTCATAGGGCTTGAATTATGATCAAAAACTGTTGTAACTCCATTTTTAATACATTCAATAAATGCTGTATATGCACTATATCTTAAATCTTCTAATGTTAGCTTCTTATCAAGCTTCCACCAAACATTTTTCAATATATCAGTAAATGACTGTAGCTTCTCATTTTTAAAGTCTAGTCCCCTTGCAAATTCACTATATATATGATGGTGAGTATTTATCATACCTGGCATAATAATCTTACCCTCTGCATCTATATACTCATGTTCATTATCTTCATACTTACATTTAATTAATGATGTATCACCAACCTCTTTAATTGTATTCCCCTCAATAACAATACATCCATTTTCTATAATTCTTTCATTTTCATCATTTGTAATAACCCTTCCATTTCCAATTAAAATCATACCTATACCCACCTTCTTTACATACTCCACTTTATTTTTCAGTTATTTCCACATACTTATCATAACTTCTTTACGCTTCTATTAATCTGCTTTTACTTTTGTACTAAAATTAACAATTCTAGTTCCTGTTTTACCTAAAACTCCTTCTTTAGCCTTTTCCAATAAAGTAATTATTGAATATCTATCTTTTCTTGATTCTACAAATTCTATTGCAGCCTCTACTTTAGGCTTCATAGACCCAGGAGCAAAATACCCGCTCTTAAGAAATAACTTCATTTCATTAACATTTACTTCATTTAACCACTGCTCATCCTTTTTTCCAAAATTTATTGCAACCTTTTCTACCGCAGTTAGAATAACTAAACAATCAGCATTTATTTCTTTTGCTAAAACCGCACTTGCATAATCTTTATCAACTACAGCTCCAACCCCCTTTAAATGATTGCCTTTAGAAATTACAGGAATACCTCCACCTCCACAAGCTATTACAACTTGATTATTTTCTATTAGCGCTTTTATCGTTTCAATTTCTACTATTCGAATAGGTTTAGGTGATGCTATAACTCTTCTATATCCTCTACCACTATCTTCTATAACCTTCTTACCCTCTTTTACAATGCTATCTGCTTCCTTTTTAGTCATAAAGGCGCCTATTGGCTTAGTTGGATTTTCAAATGCTTTGTCTCTTTCATCAACTTCAACTTGGGTAATTATAGTTGCTACACCTTTATTTATATTTCTATTTAATAACTCTTCCCTTATTGCATTCTGTAAGTCATACCCTATATATCCTTGGCTCATTGCTACGCACACTGACATTGGACATATAGAATATTTCATATTTGTTTTATGAAATTCAGTCATTGCACTATTAATCATCCCAACTTGAGGACCATTTCCATGAGATATAATTACCTCATCCCCTTCTTCAATTAAGTCAACTATTGCTTTAGCTGTTGATTTTACTGCTATCATTTGCGCTTCTAATGTATCCCCTAATGCATTTCCACCTAGCGCAATAACTATCCTTTTTTTCATTATATTCACCACCTTTACTATCCATAAATTTATATCTATTTCGCTAATTGATATTTTCTATAGTAAAAGATATTTTTATTTCAAATATCTTTCTATTCCTCTTATCTCTAAATTTCTTAATGCTTCTTGTGGATTTTTCATCTTACTTAAGAAAATCATAGAAGCAATAATATAAGGCTTATAGCTTGCTTCTTTATATAATAAATTCCTATATCTATCAAATACTGAAGCTTCAACCTCACCACTTTCACAACTTACTCCACTAATATCAGCTGGTAAGCAATGAAGATAAATAGCTTTTCCATTCTTAGTAGTCTTCATTAATTCCTCAGTACATTGCCAATCCTTATGTTTTGCATTTTGAGATAACAATTCTTTTTCTAGCTCATTTATTCCATTACTATCACCTTTTCCATATAAATCTGTACGCTTTTCCATAGCTATATAAGGTGCCCAGCTTTTTGGATAAACTATATCTGCATCTTTAAATGCTTCCTTCATAGAATTAGTTTTTGTAAATGATCCACCTGAAGCTTTAGCATTTTTATAAGCTATTTCTTCAACACTATTCATTACTTCATATCCTTCTGGATGTGCTAATACTACATCCATCCCCAATCTAGTCATTAAACCAATTACCCCTTGTGGTACTGATAAAGGCTTACCATATGATGGTGAATATGCCCATGTCATAGCAACCTTTTTACCTTTTAAATTTTCTATTCCTCCAAATTCATTAATTAAATGAAGAGTATCTGCCATAACTTGTGTTGGATGGTCTATATCACATTGAAGATTAATTAAAGTTGGTATTTGCTCTAGGCACCCACTTTTATAACCCTCTCTAACTGCTTCTGATACAGTTCTCATATAAGTATTTCCTTTACCTATATACATATCATCACGAATTCCTATTACATCAGACATGAAAGAAATCATATTAGCAGTTTCTCTTACTGTTTCACCATGAGCAATTTGTGATTTTCCTTCATCTAAATCTTGTACTTTAAGTCCTAGTAAATTACAGGCAGAAGCAAAACTAAATCTTGTCCTAGTTGAGTTATCCCTAAAAAGCGAAACTCCCAATCCACTATCAAAAATCTTAGGAGATATATTATTTTCTCTTAATCTTTTTAAAGCCTCTGCAACTGTAAAAACAGCCTTTATTTCATCATCAGTTTTTTCCCATGTTAACAGAAAATCGTTATTATACATCTCTTTAAAATTTAATTCATTTAATTTATTAATAAATGTTTCCATCAATTCCATCCCTAATATCTCCTTATTATTTGTTATTACAATAAATAGTTGGTATTGCAGCATAAACTGCTGCACATTTAACTAAATCAGCTTTCCAAGTTTTTTCATTAGGAGCATGTGCTTCTTCTTCCTTTCCTGGCCCAAATCCAATACAAGGTATACCAAATCTACCCATTATAGATACTCCATTAGTTGAAAATGTCCATTTATCAATCTTTGGAGTTCCATACATTTCTTCAAAAGCCTTTACTACAGCTTTTGTTGCAGGTGCTTCTTCTGGAATTACCCATGTTGGGAAATAACAATCCGTTGGATAAACAACTTTTGTATAGCTTGGCCTCTTATACTTATACATTGTTACTTTAGCATTATATTTTTTTACAAATGGTAAATTTCTTACCTCTTCTAACGCCATTTCATAAGTTTCACCATCTGTTAATCGTCTATCTAATGAAATTGCACACATATCTGCCACTGCACATCTTGAAGGCGAACTAAAGAATATCTCTGAAACGGTTATTGTTCCTTTACCTAAAAATTCATCATAATGAAGATTATCATTTAACATTCTTACTTCTTGAAGTATATCCGACATTTTATAAATGGCATTATCTCCACGTTCAGGTGCTGAACCATGACATGATATTCCCTTTACCTCAACTCTTATTTCCATTCGTCCACGTTGCCCTCTATATATATTCCCATTTGTTGGTTCTGTAATTACTACAAATTCTGGTCTTACCTTATCCTCATTATAAATATACTGCCAGCATAACCCATCACAATCTTCTTCTTGAACTGTTCCTGTTACCAATACAGTATATTTATCACTTAAAAGCCCTAAGTCTTTCATAATTTTTGCTCCATAAGTTGCTGCTACAATTCCACCTAGTTGGTCAGAAGCTCCTCTTCCACCTATTTCTTCATCATTTTCATACCCTTTATAAGGATCAAATTTCCAATTACTCAATTCTCCTAATCCAACTGTATCAATATGGCCATCAAATCCTATCAATTTTTCTCCATTACCCATATATCCTAAAATATTGCCCATTCCATCAATTACGATCTTATCAAATCCTAACTTTTCCATTTCCTTATATATTCTTTTTATAACTTCTTCTTCCCCACAACTTTCCCCAGGTATAGCTATTAGGTCCCTTAAAAATCTACTCATATCCTTTTTATAGCCTTCAGCTTTTAATTTTATTTCTTTAAAATCCATAGTATCCTCCTTATATAATAAAGTAGTTACTAATTCCTTATGCTTAGATTGTCTTCAATATACATTCATTAACATTACGAAGTTTTATTTTTTATGTGAATCTTTTATTTTATGGAATTTTAAAACCTTAAAGTAAAGTTAAAATACTTATCAAAATTAGACATATGTTATATTAAATTTTAAAATTGTGTTTATTTTTAATAATATTTACTTATACTAATGTTAATATTTTAAATATCAAAGGAGTAATTTCTATGAGTAAAATGAAAAATATATCTGATTTAAAAGATGTTCAAATGAAATCCTGCACTAAATTTGCTAAAAATTCTAAAGAACCTAATGATGGATATTTTATAGAAAAAGACCCTAATGATAGCTTTAGTTCTGAAGGAACTATAAGATATGGCGAAGAACAAGATGTTGATGATTTATAAATTTGTATAAAAAAATAAGGTATAAGAAAACTACATAATAGTTTTCTTATACCTTTTTAAACATTATTTCTTCTTTTTAAACATAAATACACCAGCTACTATAACAACCAATGCTAATATTACTACTATAGCTGCAGAATTATCACCAGTTTGTGGTAATGAATTTGAATTATCTACATTATTACTATTGTTTGCATCATTGTTACTTTCATTATTGCCATTGGTATTATTACTTGTATTATTGTCTCCACTATTTTCTGGAGTATTTTCCGGCTCTACAACTACTGAATCATTAATTACTTCTTGTACAGTTACTGTTATAGTCTTAGTTGTGCTCGCACCTTCACTATCTATAACTTTATATACTACCTTATATTCTCCAGCCTTTGTTGTATCCACTGTATTTTCTATAACTTTAATAGTTGATGTTATATCTCCATCTTCTTTATCAGTTGCAGTAATATTGTTCATAACTTCAAAGTTGTCTCCAACATTTATTGTTACATCTTCTGCTGATATCATTGGAGCACTATTTATTACTGTTAATTTTGGATTAACTGTTACTTTACATTCTACTTCAATATCACCACATTTTACAGTTATTACTGTAGTACCAACCCCTATAGCCTCTACATTTCCACTTTCATCCACTGTAGCGACATTATTATCTTTTGATTCAAATGTTACAGTCTTATCAGTAGCTTCTTCTGGTCCTACTGTAGATATAATTATTTTTTTATCCCCAACTGTTAACATCATTTCATTAACATCTATTATTAATGATGTAACAGGTACAAATTTGCCATAAAGATCATGTATATTAATACTTGATTCCTCTGATCTAGGATTCCAATTATCTTTAAATGCAGCTTCACCATTTACTGTTGCAGCACTTGATCCAAATGCCTTTTCTAATGTATACTTTGCAGCTTCATCAACAGATAATACTTTTCTAGTATCACTTAATTTTGCACCTGGTCCAAAACTTCCAAATTCACTAAAATCAGCTGTTGCTGCTAATGAATCTCCCATATCGTCCCATCCTTTTGTTGTTATATGATCTCCCATATAACAATTTACATAAGTAACTGCTGGAGTCATTGGTTGTGTTTGACTACTTGGTCTCCATGGTCTACCTAATGAAACAGTACTATCAGCTATATCATCAAGTCCTATTAATCTTGAATTCATTATTAAATATCCATAGTTATCTTTATCCCAAGTATCTGCTGCTGTTACATAACCATTGTTAGTAGTTGATTCTCTATTTACTGATGCAATATCACAATCATCAAACACAGCTTGTGCACGACCAAATATAAAATCAACATCACCTTCTATGTAACATTTATAATAATATTGTCTTGCTGGAACTGATGCACTTGCATCTGCTAGTAAGGTATCTTGATTTCCAATAAATCTAGTATTAATAAAAATACTTTCATCTGCTTGATTATTTAACGCAACTGCTTGCTCATTATTATTTCCTTGTTCTACAAATGAGTTTTCTATAGTTAAATTTTCAGCTGTAAAGCCTATAGCCTTTGATTTAACAGTTATAGATGCACTTCCACTTGTTCCATAATTTTTTCCTGTATTAGGATTTATAGTTCCATTAGCTGCATCATACGTTAATATAGTCTTTTCACTATCTTCACCAATTAAACTTATATAAGGTGATTGAATTGTTACCTTTTCTTCATAAGTTCCATTCTTAACTAATATAACTTTTCTTTCAGTATTTTTTGTACTTATTGAATTAATTGCTTCAGTAACTGTACTATAAGTCTGCTTATCATTTACTAATTCACCTGACTTACCATCATATTTACTATCTACAACTATATCATATCCATCATTAGTTAAATAAACTATATTATAGCTTTTTAAAGTTGTCTTACCATCATTAGTTGTTTGATATATTTGTATATCATTTCTACCTTGATTTAATTTAATTGATACTTCAAAAACCTCATTTGTAGCTTTTGCTTCTGAATCAATTAAAACTTTTCCATTTTGCTTTATCGTTATTGTTCCATCTTTATCTGTATATCCTGCTATGTTTACCTTTGAACTAAATACAGTATCATTTGGCTCTTCGGTCATAGTAAACTTTGCAGCATTTTCTTCATATTGAAGATTTAATGGATTACTATTGTTAGGTAATGCTCTTACAATTTGTGAATCATTACTTGTTCCCTCTTCATTTGCAGCAATTACCTTATAGAAGTAATTTGTAAAGTTTGTAACATTATTATCAACATAATTGTTTTCTATTTTGATTTCCAGAACCAGTTACAGTTAGTACTTTTGTATCTTTGTCAAAATTGACATTTCCATTATTAGCATTATTTTTTCCAATAGCTACATTAGTAAATCCTGTGGGTAAATAACTTAACATTTCTTCACTATATACATTTATGCTTGGCACAATAAATGTAACCATAAACATACACGTAACAATAAAGCTTAAGCTTTTACTTTTTAGAAATTTTTTCATTTTTATTTCCCATTCTTCTTTCGTTTTTGTTTATATTTTTGCAAATATAAAAACCGGCTATTATCTAAAAATTTAGATTATAGCCGGTTGCACTAATAACTCAATACATTCCAAGTGCCCATATACAGAATATACATCATAGCTTCTATTTTTTATCTTACTTAAAACATAATACTATACAAAAATTACTTAGTCCACAACCCCCATCCAGTGAATCAATGGTTGTTTATCCATAATTTGTATTATAAATTACATCTAAGGCTATTTAGAATTGTATTAAAAAATAATCTACGTATATTAATTTTCACATTATCATATTATTCATATACTTTTTATTATATTAATATTTTCAATTAATTCGAAATACTTAACTACATAACTTTAAAATCCCCCTTATAACATACATAACTATAAGAGCTTCACTTTTTATTTCACTACTAAATAATCAAACTATAAACTTATTAAAAGGCTAATACTTTATAATCTTCAAATAATTTAAATCCTTCTAACAAATTCTTAGTAACTATTATTTCATCTTTATCTGTAATCATTACTCCACTAATATTATGCTTCTTCATAAACTCATAAGCCTTATTTTTACCCATAATAAATAAAGGAGTTGATAACGAATCTCCATCTATTGATTTATCACTTACTATCGTAATTGATTTTAAATCTGATTTTATAGGATAACCAGTTTTAGGATTTAATATATGACAATATAATTCTCCATTATAACTAAATGCCCTTTCATATCCACCAGATGTAACTATTGACTTGTCTTTTGCTTCAATTGAGCATATAATTTTTTCACTATGTTTTTTTGGCTCATATATACCTATACTCCAAAAACTATTTTCATCCTTTTGCCCTAATACTTTTATATTACCACCTATATTTATTATGGCCGAATCAATATTATTTTCTTTATAAAAATCAATTATTTTATCGGCAATATATCCTTTAGCTATTCCTCCTAAATCTATTTTTTGATTTTTTCTTAATAACATTACTGTTGAATTATTTTTATTTAAAATAACATCTTCATAATCAACTAAATCAATTAATTCATCAATCTTTTCTTTGCTTAGGATTGTAGGATTATCACTATTTATTGCCCATGCTTTAACTAAAGGTGCAATAGTTATATCAAATATACCATTGGTTAATTTAGAATAATAAATTGATTTTTTTAATATTTCAAAAGTATCATTAGAAATTTTTATAAAGCCGTTTGATGCATTTTCATTAATACTACTTACTTCACTACTCTCATAAAAAAAACTTAATTTTTCTTCAAATTGCCTCATTAATTTAGTAGCCTTTTCAGCTATTTCTTCTATCTCTTTCGTTTTAATATCATTATTGTCATAACATATTTTTTGATATACTCGTGTATTAAATATAAAATCTTCTTTCTCTACAAAATATTTCATATAACTATTACTCTCCTTAATATTTTATATATAAACTATCATTTTATAAATTAATGTTAGTATTAGTTTTTCTAAAAGACTGAAAATTACTTAATGCAAAATTTATAGCATTTATTATTTATCTTATAAATCAATTTTAATATGTAAAATAATTATGCCACATAGTAAAGTAAGAGGTAATAGTTAATAAGTAAAAGTTTACCATTTAAACTCTTACCTCTTATCTCTTACCTCTTACTTAAATTAAGCTTTACTTAATGCATCATTTACTGCATTTATTATTCCTTTACTAGTATATGATGCTCCTGAAACTACATCAACACTAGTACTTTGACTTGATATTATTTTACCCGGCATTTCTTCTATTGCTCTGTCACAAATTCCTTGCGTATCATTATGACTAATAACAGTAATACCTGTTATTACGTCATTAGATATTTGTACACTAACTTGTAGCGTTCCTGCAAATCCTGTTGCTGACCCTGAATAAGTACCATCCTTATATTTAGATGTACTTTCCACACTATCATTAGTCGTTGAACTTGACCCTCCACCATTATTGCTTACTTCATCTTTCACTTCTTCAACTATAGCATTTCCTGCTTGTGAATTACTTGTACTATTGTTCGTTGTAGTACTTTGTGAAGTTGCTGTATTAGAATTGTTTGTAGCATTACTTGTAGTACTGTTATCAGTATTATTGTTTGATGATGAACTTTCACTAATAGCTATATTTACTTCCTCTTCATTGTTATCTTCTTCAATTATATTTTCAATACTTTCTTCAGTATTTTCTATTTCTTCAGCAAGCTCTTCTGTTTCGTTATTCTCAATTTCTTCAATATCTTTTTTTATATCCTCTGCTTTATCCTCATTAGGCTTATTGAATAAAAAACTTGCTCCTATTGAAGTTACTATAACACCGCAAGCAGTAGCAGCTAATATTTTATTTTTTTTACTTTTCATATTATACATTCCTTTACTCTAATTATAATTTTAATGGTACAAATACCGTTTCTTCTTCCATTTCATTAATGAAACCACCAATTTTATAAACATCATTAAGTAAATTCATATTTATAACCTCATTTGCCTTACCACTTGCTATTGCTTGTCCTGACTTCATAACTATAACATTATCACTATATTTTATAGCTTGATTAATATCATGTAATACCATAACAACAGTTAAGTTACTTTCTTCATTTAACTCTTTAACAAGTTCTAGTATTTCAACTTGATGATAAATATCCAAATATGTTGTAGGCTCATCTAAAAATAAAATTTCACTTTTTTGCGCTAATGCCATTGCTATAAAAGCTCTTTGTCTTTCTCCACCCGACATACTCATAACAGCTTTGTCTTTTAAACTTTGTAAGCCTGTTCTTTTTATTGCCCATTCTATTATTTCATCATCACTTTCGTTATTTCCTTGGAAATACTTTTTATGAGGTATTCTGCCATAAGACACCAATTCTTTAACCGTAATATCACTAGGAACTGTATTTTGCTGATGAACTGTGGCGATTTCTTTTGCCAAATCTTTTTGCTTTAATGACTTTATAGAATTACCTTTAATGCTTACGTCTCCAGAAGTAGGCTTATTTAATCCTGCAAATATACTTAACAAGGTAGATTTACCACTACCATTAGGACCTAATATAGTTGTTATTTTTCCTTTTTCTATTTCAACATTTAACTTAGTAATAAAACTCTTATCTTTATCATAAGAGAAGTATAAATCCTTTGCTTTTATCATTATTTTAAGTCACTCCTTCTTAAAAGATATAAGAAAAATGGTGCTCCAAATATAGCTGTTACTACTCCAACCGGTATTTCATTAGGCCTCATGGCCATTCTTCCAACAGTATCAGCAAATAAGACTAAGAATCCTCCCACTATTCCGCTACATGGGATTAAATATTTATGGTCTGATCCTATAATTATTCTACAAACATGAGGAACAACTAATCCAACGAAAGATATAACCCCTGCAATTGCTGTTGATATACTTGCTAAGAATACTGCTACAGCAGTAACTATTATCATATATAAATCTGAATTAAATCCTAAACTTCTCGCATTCTTACTTCCAAGCGCTAATATATTACATATCTTACTTAATAATAATGCTGCAATTATTCCTATAACTGAATAAACTAATAATATCTTTACATTACTCCAATTAACTGTAGCCAGGCTTCCCATCATCCATTTTTGAATATTGCTCGCTCCAAGTCCTGCACTAACAGTAATCATTGATGAAAGTCCACTTAATAATGCATTACAAGCTGCACCTGCAAGTACAATTCTTATTGGTGATAACCCATTTTTATATGCCATAAAATAAATAATCACACAACATACTAATCCTCCAAAGAATCCAAATATAGGTCTTAAGTTAGTTACACTTGGTATAAATACCATAAAGAAAACTGTAACTACACATGCTCCTGAAGATATACCTGTTATATATGGATCTGCTAGTGGATTCCTTATTACCGATTGTAATAAAACCCCTGCTATTGCTAAATTAGCTCCAACCAATACAGCTATTATTACTCTTGGCATTCTTAAATCTTTGATAATTCCTATATTTCCATCTGATTGCCCTGAAAATAATCCACTTATAAGTTCTTTAAATGTTATGTTAACACTACCCAATTTTAATGAAACTAATATTGTTGCTAATAATACTAATAAGGATATTATTATAAATGATATTTTAAACTTTTTATCTGAAACTCTCATAATTATTCTCCAATACCATGAACTATATCACTTAACATATCTAATCCTTCAATTACTTTAAGATTTGCGCTCATTCCAAAATATTCACTATCTAAGTAAACTACATTTCCTTCTTTTACAGCATCTATATTTTGCCATGCAGAATCAGTTGCCATTTCAGCTTCTAATGCTACTTTTGTTTCTTCTGGAAGTGCATGTACCATAACTAAAATCTTATCTGGATTAAGCATTGCTAAATCTTCTTTATTATAAGTAGTAAATGATGTACTATTATCTTCAATAATATTTTTTCCTCCAACAAGTTCGACTAAGCTTCCAATGTAAGATTTAGATGTTGCAATCATAGTTGAACCTGGTGCTGCAAATAAAACTAAAACATCTGTATCTTCTAATGATGCCGCCTTTTCTTGAACTTCTAATTCTTTTGCTTGTATTTCATTTATCAAAGCTGTTGCTTCATCATCCTTATCAAATCTTTTACCTAAACTAATAATTGCTTCTTTTAATCCATCTAAGCTTTCTAATGAAACAAACTCACTTGGAATGTTATTTTCTATAAACAAATTCATATAATCAGAACCTAAAGTATCTACTGATACTACTACTGTTGGATTTAATGATTTAATTATTTCTAAATCTGGACTCATTGGATTTCCAATTTCAACAGCTCCCTCAGTACTTTCAGGCAATTCATAAGATGTACTTGGAACCCCTGAAACCTTAACACCTAATGCATCTAATATTTCTGTTACTGCAACAGATGTTGCTACTACTACCTCTTCACCAGTACCTACTGCTACACTTTTATTTTCACTATTATCAGAACTACAGCTCATAAAACTTAAAGTCATAACCCCTGCAGCTATCATAGATATAATTCTTTTATATTTCATATCCTATAACCTTCCTATAAATATTTGATTTGAATAACTCATTATTTCTTTTTAGCTTTTACAATTACTACTGCTCCAATTGCAACTACCACAGCTACACCAGCTATAATTAAAATAACATTATTGCTGCTTTTTTCATTATCAGCTACTACTGCTAAATTTTCTTCTTCTATTTCAACTTCTTCACTTTCATCTTCTGGTACTATTTCCTCAACTTCATCTTCAATTGCTTGTACTAAAGTTAAAGTTTCCATCTTAGGTATAACCTTAAACTCAACATCTCTTTCCATTGGACCAACGTAAATAATAGCTGCCATATCTGCATCTACTTTATCAACTTCAACATTTAATTTAACAGTTCCCTCTTCACTATTTTCTTCTAATATTTCAACTGGAACTTCTTCTCCATTAACCTTCATTCTATAGTTCTCCATATAATCACTTCCTGAAAAACCTATAGTATAAATTACATGTTCTTTTGTTACCTCTACACTCATTGATGGTAAAAGATAAGTTCTTGACATAGCCATACCAGTTTCTGATTCATGATAAACATCATTTTCAATTTCATATATACCACTTGCAATGTCAGTTTCAGTTGCATATACACGTTTACTTCCTATAGTTACGAAAATTCCTAAAGCCATTACAGCCATTATAATCCCTTTAAATTTATTTAATATTTTCATTTTTCTATTCTCCTTAATCATTAAACCTAAATTAGGAGGCAAATAAATAGTGTTACTATTTTATTTACCCCCTCATATCATATACCTACTAAAATTAATTTAGATTACTTTCTTTTCTTTACTAAAACAGTTCCTGCAGATGTTAAAATTAAACCTAAACCTGCAACAGCTCCTGCTCCAATTGGCGCTCCTGTTTGTGGTAATGTATCTACTGTATATTCCTTAATGAATGTTAAAGTATCTTGTAATAATGTAACACCAAACTCAACTTCTTTATCCATTGGAACTACATAAGTTTTAACTGTTATACTATCACTTAAGCTTGAAACTGCAAATCTAATATTAGTAGTGTCTCCACTTGTATTTTTAGTTATAGTTGCCTTTTTACCATTAACATAAATCACATGATTTTGCATAAACTCTGCTCCAGTGAATGTTAAAGTAACATAGTACTTACCATCTATTTCTTCAACTTTTGAAGTAGAGTTTAAGTATTTTCTAGCCATTGATCTTCCAGTTTCACTTTCATGAGTTACACTGTTTTGAATAGAGTATAATTTACCCTTAGTTACTTTTACTTCATCTTGAGTAGTTGTTGTATTTCCGCTTGTACCATTATTTGTACCATTATTAGTTGTTGAACCACCTGTTGTTCCTCCAGTAGTTCCTGAATTATCAGTTGTCCCATTTGTAACTAATGTTAATGTATCTTCTAATACGTTAACTCCAAATTGTACATTACTTCCCATCATAGAAACATAAGCTGATACTTTTATTGAATCTTCTAGACTTCCAACTTGGAATCTTAAACTAACAATTTCACCATTCATTGTTTTAGTTGCATCTACCTTATTTCCATTAACATATATTGTATGATTATTCATCATTGTTGATCCCATAGGAGTAAATGTTAATGTAACATATTTCTTTCCATTTACATCTTCAACTTTTAATGTTTCTTCTAATGCCTTTTTAGCCATGCTTAATCCAGTTTCACTTTCATGAGTAACTTCAAGTTTTCCTGTATAAACCTTTGTACCTTGCTCTTCAGTTGTTCCATTGTTTGAACCACCGTTGTTTGATCCATCATTCCCAGTATCATTTCCAGTGTTCCCTTCACCATTTTCAGGCTTATCTGTGCTTCCACCGTTATTTTCTGAATCACTTCCTGAATTATTATCATCAACTTTTACTAACGAATTCACATCATTTACTAAATCTATTGATTGTATTTCAGTCATTAAGTTTGGAACATATATATCCATTTCAACTTCAACTTTTGCATCTATTGATGGAACTTCAAACGATACTGATTTATCTTCATTTACAGTAGAAGCAGTTGCAACACCATTAACTTTTACATTAGTATTTCTTATAGATTTTAATCCAAGACCTTTGTATCTTAATGTCATAGTAATTTTTCCATCTTTTACAGTAACATCTGTCTTTTCTTCTATAAATTGTCTAGCCATACTTTGTTGTGATGTACCAAGTTTATTAACAGCATTATTTAATGTATAATTTCCATCTTCTAAAACCTTTGATTCTTCTCCCCCAATGTTTCCATTGTCTTCTGAACCATCATTTCCTACATTATCTCCACTATTATCTGGAGTTTCTATGTTCTCTCCACCATTTACTGAATCATCAACTGTTGGAATTGATGTTATATCATTTACTAAGTAGAAGTTTGTTGTGTGAACCCAAGTTCCCATTGCATATGTTAATTCAATATTAATTTTTGAATCTACTGATGGAACTACAAATGTAAATGATCCATCATCATTTTTAATTAATTCTACTGCTTCATCATTTACAGTACCACCATGTACTTCTTGTACAACATTTAAGCCTTGTTCATTAAATTTCATAGTTACTGTAATTTTATCACCATCAACCTTTATAACTGATTCTCTGTCCATAAACTTATTCATAGTACTTTCGCCAGAACCATCTATTTTCATTGCAGTATTTGGTACTACATAAGTTCCATTTTCAACTTTTGATGCTGTAACTGCTATTGTATCATCTACCACCGTAGCCCCAACAGCTTGTACATTCGCTCCTAATACAGTAGTTGCTACCATTACTGCAGCTAATAATTGACTTATTTTCTTCTTTAACATAAATCTTATCCCCCTAAATTTATTTCAAAATTCATTTATCTTCATTGACATATCATAAATTATATCTCATAATAAATGATATTGATTCTCATTTGCTTATAAAATAATATCATATATTTTACTAAAATGTTTCAACAATATTTATATATTTTTTAACAATATTTTTATATTTTATAAAATAAAAAGAATTTTTATGGGGAGGATATTAATCTCAATGATTTCAAATATATTAACTAGTTTCTTTAATTGCCTTTCTGTTCCTATCTTAGTTTTAAATCATAAATTTGAAACTGTTTTTACTTATAATCATGATTCAGATATTAATAATTCATTATATATATCAAAAGCTATAGAAAAACTAAAAAATATCGATTGTTCTTCTAATACATTTTCATTAAATATTACTAGTGATATTGCCTTTACTTGCATTACATTTAATCATTATGACAATAATAAAATGCATCTATTACTAGGTCCATATACTATTAATGAGGATGCTAATTATTCTGATGCTATTAATACACTTACAGAAGAATGGTTAAATAACATAATAAAATTGCATTCTTATATAATAGATAATCACATTTGTATTGATAAAACCTCTACAAATAATTCTCCATGTGTAAATCATGCTATTAAATATATTGAAAAAAATTATACTACCGAAATTTCAATAGATGATATTTGTAGTGAATTAAATATTAATAAATGTTACTTTTGTAGTGTTTTTAAGAAAGAAACCGGCTCTACATTTATAAATTATTTAAATAATTATAAAATTGAAAAAAGCAAGGAATTACTAAAAAATCCTAATATCTCCTTGCTTGATGTTTCATTATCTGTTGGTTATAATAATCAAAGTTATTTTAGTACAGTGTTTAAAAAAATTACTTCAAAAACTCCGTTAGAATTCAGAGATGAATATTTAAAAAATAAAAAATAAAAAATAAAAAAAATTAACTACCTCCTAATTTACTGTATAGGAAGTAGTTAATTTTTTAGTTTTTACTTTTATTTCAAATCTATTATTTCCTTAATTTTAATCCCCATAAAATTATCTATGTTTTCATCTTTATAATACCAGTATACAAATCCAAAAGTTAAACAAATGATAATTGTAACCATTAATCCACCTTCCGGTCCAAAAGCACCACCATTTATTATATTATCACTAACATTTTTAATTTTATATAATCCTTGAACATCATTTCCACTTACTCCAAATCCCCAAATATATCCTTGAAAATAATTCCAAGTTATATGATATCCTATTGGCATCCAGATATTTTTAGATTTCATAAACATATAAGCAAACAATAAACCAACTAAAAACAAATTAATAAATGCCAAAACACTAATTCCATTATTAGCTAAATGCAACATTGCAAATATCAATGCAGGACCCACTAATACAACCCACTTACTCCTTGTTTGCTTTAATACACTCATTATATATCCTCTAGATAATATCTCCTCACCAAAACCTACAAAAACAAATGAAATTAACCCATAAATTAATGATAAACTTATATTGGGTTTGTTTATCGGATTTACAAATTCAACATTACCGAAACATATAATTCCTACTGCAACTATACTAATAGTGATAGCACCAACCCCTAAACCTACTAAAAATTCATTCCTACCTCTTTTAATAGATGTTACTCCCATTTCTCTTATTTTCTTTTTATCAAGCCATTTCCACACTATAATACATGAAATTATACTAACACAATTACTTAATACTACAGAAACTAAGAATATTAATTCACTATTTATTATAGAAGCTATATTTCCTGTTAATAAATATTCTGTATTACCTGTAACACTTCCTATTATCGCCAAAACAATACCTAGAATTATCGATACAATAAAAGATAACCCATATGTTAATAGAAATACCAATAATATCTTCCAACCACTTCTTATCTCATTACTCTTATTCTTAAATAGCATATTAATTCCCCCTTTTTTATAATTATATAAAAATATTGCCTTATTATAAGTATTATCCTCTAAGCATTTCAATTTCTTTTCTTATATCATTTAAATTATTAAAACTTTTATAGCAGTTTCTTATTATTTCATTGTCAGGTTCTTTTAAATCAACAACATGAATCCCTGCCATTCCTGCATTAAATGCCGCTTTGATACCCGCACTAGAATCTTCAATTACGATACATTCATTAGGATTAACATTTAGCTTTTTTGCTGCTTTTAAAAATATATCAGGATTAGGTTTAGTTTCTTTTACATCATCTCTCGATACAATAACATCAAAAAACTTTTCTATATCAGCATATCTTAATTGTTTTAATGCTCTTTCCTTTGATGCCGAAGTTGCTAATGCAATCTTATAATTATTATTCTTTAAATAAGATAAAATTTCATAAGCACCTTGTTTTAAAGGAATTCCTTTATCTACGGCTTTTTCTAAATCTTCATCCTTTTCCCTATACATTTTATCTATTGGAAGTTCATTTCCATAATTATTTAGAAACACTTTTTTTACATTTTCCCTTCCTGTTCCTAAGACCTCAGCATAAACCTCCTTTTGTAGCTTATATCCATATTTCTCAAAGACTTTTGACCAAATCTCTAAATATACTAATTCAGTA
Source organism: Clostridium sp. K04 (assembly GCF_019734375.1). Lineage (NCBI taxonomy): Bacteria > Bacillati > Bacillota > Clostridia > Eubacteriales > Clostridiaceae > Clostridium > Clostridium sp. K04. The sequence continues at coordinate 6,340 of NZ_JAASHD010000039.1, read as the reverse complement.
TCAAATATAACTCCATCCATATCAAATATTATAGACTTAATATTATTAATATCTATTTTCATCTAATTTTCCTCCATAAAAATCATATCTTAATACTTTGATTTTATAACTCTATTAATTATACCACAAATTAACATAATTAAATTTTCATATATTCTAATAAAAAAGAACCCACTCCTATCTTATATCTTGGAGCAGGTTCATATTTTATAATTTTGTTTACTAACTATATATATATATATCAGAAAATTCAATTTCTGTTTTTTGCTTTAATTTATTTGCTTTTAATTCAATAAATTCATCACTTTCTTTATCAAGCTCAAACCTTGGCAATTCTATAATGAATTTTGTTCCTTTATTTATTTCAGAAGTAACTTTAATTACTCCTTTATGAAGTTCTACAAATGATTTTGCAATAGTTAATCCAATTCCACAGCCTTCATTATTTCTTGTAAGACTATTATCAACTTGTACAAATTTATCAAACATCCTTTCTTTATCTTCAGAATTTATTCCGATTCCATTATCCTCAATAACAACTCTTAATAAATCTTCAGTAAATTCCAAATTTACTGTTATGACCCCACCCTCATTAGAAAATTTAATTGCATTAGATAATAAATTTAAAATAGTTCTTTCAATTTTATTAGCATCTACTTTCATTATTACATCTTCTTCATTTGTATCAAATATTACACTTAATTTTTTATGTTCCGCATATGGTAAAATAGAATTTACCAAAGATTCTATGAAATTTACAATATTAATATGAACTAGATTTAATTTTATGTCTCCTAATTCAACTTTTCCAACATCTATAACATTATTTATTAATCTTATTAATCTAAAACAGTTGTTTTTTATTATAGTTAACTTATTCTGATCAGTTGTTTTATTTACTTCTAATAGCTGAACGGCAGACAATATTACATTAACAGGGGTTCTGACCTCATGACTTATATTGGCAATAAAATGAGATTTTATTTTATTACCCTCTTCAGCCTCCTCCATAGCTTTTAATATCCTTTTTTCATATTTTCTTTTAGAAAATATATATTTAATTAAGATGCATACAATAAATATTAAAAAAATAATAAATTCAATAACTAGTGATATTTCAAATTTATATTGCTTAATAATATCACTTGGATCATTTATTATCACTGAATTTTTAGGCAAACTTTTTTTACTAATATTATATTTCTTTAATACACTATAATCAAATACATAACTATTAGCACTATTATCATCTATAAATATACTTAAAGGCTCTTCTCCTTGCAATAATTTTATGACTATTTGACCTGCTAGTTTACCTTGTTTATAATGGTCAACTACCTTTCCTCCTATACTACCTGTGCCGATACCATATTCTAGAATATTATAAATAGGTACATCATTTGCGTATTCACTTATTATTTTATTTACTTCCAAATAACTTAAAACTTTTTCACCCTTAAATTCATCAGGATATAGAGATATTATAGCTGTATCATCTTGTAATTTTGATATTATATCTTGAAATTCTTCTTGTGAAATATCTTCAGTAATAATTGAACTAAAATTAAAATTTGAATATTCTTTCACTATATCTGGATAAAAATTATTACCGCTATCATTAACAAATACTATATTATTTACATTAGGATGATTATTCTTTATTAATTCTAAATTTTCTGAAATAGATTCCATCTCTCTAACACCAGACACCATGGAATATTCTAATGCTTTTTCTAATAAACTCTCCTTTTCCACTCCTAAAAATGAAATTGGAATTCCTTTAAACAAATCCTCTCTATATTTTAAAGCAAATTGAAGAGCTTCATCATCCCCAGTAATAACCGCATCAAAATTTTCATAATTTTCAATAGTATACTTAATTATATTATAAAAATTCTCTATACTTTTTTCACTTCTTATTAATTCTGAATCTAGATACTCAACTCTTAAGTTGACATTATTATTTAAGCCATCTTTTATCCCTGCTATTTGATCATCAAATGAAATAAAATTAAAATCATAAGAACTAATAAATAATATATTTAGCTTCTTATTAGTTGCACTTACATAATAAGTCTTAGATTCCATAGTTGTTAATACTACTATAAATAAAATTATTACGGCATAAATTACCTTTTTAATTTTCCCCATCTTTTTCCCCACATTCTTTAATATGTATCTAATACAATTATACTACCACTTCTTCCTTTTTTGTACATATTATTTATACAACTTTTTAATTATTTTTAATGTATTTAAATAATTTTTTCTTTTATTACTAAATATCTTCTTCCTTTATTTCAAGATTATTTTCTCTTAAGTATATATTTTATATATTCAAGCATTATTTCGCTCCTTATATTCTTCTTCATCTGCCAAAAATTCTCTTAATCTATTAGTAAATTTTATTAATGATTTTTTTCTCTCTAAATTCTCTATATTATTCAATTATTATACTTTTTACAATTTTATTTTTTACAACTTTTCACATTTTCTCGTATTCTTTACATATTATTTATTGAACATCCAAAAATAATGTAAAAATATTTGTCTTTATTTATTTTTACATTATTTTCTATTTATTATAGAATATGTATATAGTATTTTTTATATTTTTCACCAATTTTTCTTATCTATAATCTACATAATAATTTAAAAATTTGATGAATAGGAGGATAATTTATAGTTATGAGTTGTTGGACAGTATTAGGTATAACCCCTACTAAAAATATTGATAAAATTAAAGAGGCTTATTCTAACTTAAGTAATTCTAAAAATTGTAATAATCACAATATTGATTTTAAAACTTTAAAATCAGCATATAATAAAGCTTTATCTTTAGCCAAAGTATCAATCAGTGATTTAAATTTATCTTTATTAGGAAGTTCTAATTATGATATTTTATCAGCAGTAATCAACTCATCTATGGATAGTAAATCTATTGATACCATTGAAAAGTTTATTATTAAAGTTGATGAAATTTATACAAATCCTCTGCTCAGATTCAAACTTGAGCCTTGGATTAATTTATTGACTTCCGCGATTTTGGAAACTTCATCTTCTATTGATTCTTTAAATATAGAACTTATTAAATATTTAAATTCACATAAATATTTACCTAATAAAGTATATCAATTATTAAATTCTAAATTTAAATGGACAAGTAATAAGATTAAATTGAAAACAAAGCTTTCATCAGAATTAGTGGATTCTCTAATTAATTGCATAGAAAATCCACTTCCATTAACATATAACTATTTAGATGGCATAAATTCTGAAAAACTAGATGAATATCTTGAACTTAGAGAAAAAGCATATTTATCATTACAAAATAATAATTTAGATCCTGAAAAAAAATGTCTATTTGCTGCTTATTCAATATATACAAAAGATTTAGATTTAGTAAAAATTATAGGAACTTACTATTTAAATAGAAATGATAATCTTATGGCATTAAACTATTTTAGAGAAGCTATTAACATTAACAGTAATGATTTATACAGCCTTTCAAAATTCGGTCACTTACTAACCATAAACAATCAATATTCAAGTGCAATTTCTTATTTAGAGCGCTATATCAAGCTTCTTAGAAATTCTATTGATATTGAAGCAATTATAGATTTGGCTCATGCTTATCACTATTCTTATGAATTACAAAAAGCCAAAGACTTGTATGATTTATTACTTATTTTACGCCCTTGGGATCTATCAATAAGATTTGAATTAGAGAGTATTAAAAATAAAATTTCTGCTGATGATAGTTCAGATAATTTGACTATTCCAGTATATAAAAAGTACATTAATTCTTATATAGATCCTTTTAATTATAAGCTTAAAGAAATATATAAAAATTTTTCACTTAGGGTAAATGAGGAAAGTTGGAAAGAGTTATTATCTTTGCCTATTGCGTCAAACGAAGCGTTATTTTATTTATTCGAGCAACAAACTATAAAATTTATAACTACTAATAAAAATATTCCTAAAAACATTTATGATTTCTTAAATAATTACTTTAGGTGGACCTCAAGGCATAACGAATTATTGTCTATTTACCCATCTCTAAGGATTGATGTATTATTTAACAAACTATATTTTAATGAATCATTAAGCTACGATTCATTAAAAAATATTAAATCTGATAATTTAGAAGAATATATTGAGTTACGCTCCTTAGCTTACGACTCAGTTTGTTCTGATTCTAAAAATGCTGAAAAATATTTAAATGCTGCTTTAAATTTATTTAACGGTGATTTTGAGTTATACAAAATATATGGTCAATATTGTTTAAATAATAACTTATATGATGAAGCAATCAAATACTACAAGCTTGCTCTTTCATTTAAAGAAGATGATTATTATTCTATATGTAGTTTAGCCTTATTATTAACTAAAGTTGAAAATTATAAAGAAGCACTTATTTATTTAAATAAAAGTGTAAATACTCCAGCTGGTAGTTTATTATTAGATAATGAAGACTTCTTAACTAAATATGCAATAAGCTTTTACTATACTGGTAATTTAATTAACGCAAAAAAATATTTTAAAAAATTAGGCAAACTTAATTCAAATTTAAAATTTGTTAATATATATTTAAAAAATATTAATGATAGGTTGTCAGGCAAGAAAAGATCTATTATTCCTATAAGTGTCATTGAAAATCCTGAAAGTTACTCCTTATCATTAAGTAGTAAAACCAAGGATAAACTAGTAAATTTTATTACTAAATTTAAACATGGTTTCGTAAGCTAATAAAATTAGATTTATTTAAATAATTAATGCAGCTACTTTTTAATATCTAAGATAGCTGCATTTTATTATTTTATAATCTCTTAATTTGTTATTTTAATAACACTAGCCTTTTTAAATTATCCGTTATTTTAGTTTATAGGAATTATTACTTTATTTTCAAAAATATTTTCATCATTATTCATATAAATAACTCCATTATATTTATTTACAGTACTTATTACTCTATGTATTCCTAATCCGTGAATATTTCCTTCTTTTGTTGTTATGTAATTTTCATTGATTTTTTTTATCTTTCCATCAAAAGTATTTTTAATTTTAAAAACAATATTATTATTTTTTTCAAATATATCAATGTATATTATCTTTTCTTTAGATTTTAATGCACCTTCTATAGCATTATCTAATATATTACTAAGAATTATATTTATATCAAAATCCGAAATATTTCCTCTTCGTATTTTTTCAGATTTAATATTAAATTCAATTTTTTTGCTATTTCCATATAAATATTTAGATGTTATTATTGAATCTATAAGAAAATCTTCAGTATAAATTAAAGCTTCAGCAATCAATATTTCTTTATCTAATTCCTCAATATAATCAAACAACTTCTTATGTTCATTTGCAATTGCTAAGTTACAAATAACATTTATATTATTTCTATAATCATGTTTCCAAGATTTTATATTAGTATATATTTCAGATATTTCTTTTATATATTTTTCTTCTAATTCTGTTTGTTTAATACTCATTTCTAATAAATATTTTTCTTCAATTTCTTTAGAAAGAATTATTAAAATTTTATATAAAAAACCATTTATGCAACATAATAATATACTTATTTCAGTTTTATAAATTATATTAAAAGCAACAATACCTATATTATCTAATAATTGAATAATTAAACACAATTGTATTATAATAAATATAAAACTTGATATTAATATTTGACTATTACTAAATTTTTCAATAAAATCTTTTTGCTTTATATGAAATTTTATAATAAAAATCTGTAATAATACGGAAATCAAATGTAAACTTTCATCTAATAAGAAACTTTGATTTAATAATGCTAATATAGTATACTTTCTCAATAGCCTTCCTAAAGTATATACTATAAAATATACAGATAAACAATTTGACACAAATTGGATTATCCAAAAAAAATTTATTAACTTTATTCTTCCCTTTATATAAATTCCACATACTAACAATATACTGTAATACCCTATAATTGTAGGAATAACACCTATATATGTTCCTACATATAAAAAAAGCAAATGTACTATAACATATAATACTCTAGTACTACTTTTAAGTGTCTTGTTATAATTTAGTACATTATCAAAAAAATATAAAGTAGTACCTATATTAAATATACAAATTATTAATTTAATAAAATAATCTATAAACTGCATTATTTTCAATACGCTCCTAATATTAAATTGCATAATTATTATTATATTTCTTTTACTATTAAAATTATTATATATAAATTATAAGTATAAAACTATTTTTTTCATGTATTTTTTTATTTATTTCAAATTATTTAAATAATTATCTCTCATCAATCGACTTTATTAAGTATATA
>NZ_JAASHD010000038.1:0-36182 GCF_019734375.1 Clostridium sp. K04 | reverse complement strand
AGGAAAGTTAAGCTCTACAGCGTCGATGGTACTGCACGGGGGACTGTGTGGAAGAGTAGAACGTTGCCAGGTAATATAAGGATCTTTAGCTCAGTTGGTTAGAGCAACCGGCTCATAACCGGTAGGTCCGGGGTTCGAGTCCCTGAAGGTCCACCATATTTGGGGGTATAGCTCAGTTGGGAGAGCACTTGCCTTGCACGCAAGGGGTCAAGGGTTCGAATCCCTTTACCTCCACCAAAGCTACGATTTATTTCGTAGCTTTTTTTGCGTTTATTATAAAAAATATATGAATAATATTATTTAGACTTTATTTTTTATCTAATAGTGGTATTATAAATATGAATGTATATTACAATATATGTTAAAAACTAGGTGGTAAAAATCGTGTTATATAGAGTAAAACAATTTTTTTGGGCAATAAAATCATTATCGGAAGATATTGATAAGGACTATGTAAACAAATTTTTAAATAAGAAAGAAAAAAGGTTGTTTAATAGATTAAAGAAAATGGATAAGCAACATTGTATTAGAGTAAGTAAAGATGCGGTTAATTTATCAAAAGATAAAGGCTTAAATACTAAAAGAGTTGCAAGAGCTGCATTACTTCATGATATAGGAAAAGGAGAATATGGACTTAATATAGTTGAAAAATCAGTTTTAGTAATACTTAATAAAGTAAGTAAGGGTAAATTAAAAAAATATAACACTATTAAGGCTGTAGACTCTTATTATAATCATGCTGAAAAGGGAGCTAATTTATTAAAACAATTTAATGTATATGATAAAGAATTTTTAGATACAGTTAGATATCATCACAATAACAATGTAGTAGGAAATAAATTGCTAGAGATAATAAGAGAAAGTGATAATAGAAATTAAAGGATGGGATTAATTATGAAAGCTGATGAAAGACGAAATGCTATTATGGGAATATTAATAAAAGAAAAAAGAGCAATTAAAGGTACAACATTAGCTGAAAATTTTAATGTTACCAGACAAATAATAGTTAAGGATATAGCTATATTAAGAGCTAAAGGAAATAATATAATAGCGACACCAGATGGTTATATGATTAATGATGATAATAGTAGGGTAAAATCAATAATAGCAGTAAAACATAATGATGATGAAATGTTTAATGAGATGGAGATTGTAGTTAAATATGGAGGCATTATAGAAGATGTAATAGTTGAGCATCCTATTTATGGAGAGATATGTGGAGCATTAAGAATAAAGAATCTTAATGATTTAAATAAGTTTAGAGCTTCATTAGAAGATATAAAGGCAAAGCCATTATCAGTACTTACTGATGGAATACATCTTCACACAATATCTGCTGATTCTGATGAGAATATGCAGTTAATAAAGGATGAATTAAAAGAAAAGGGATTTATTTTATAAATTAGGGGAATTGGATTATGGATTATGATGTTTTAGTTTTAGGTGGCGGTATTATTGGATGTGCTGTTGCTTATGAATTATCTAAATATAATTTAAATATAGCTGTAATTGAAAAGGAATATGATATTGCTGATGATGTATCTTTCGTTAATACTTCTATAGTATATGATGGTTCTGAAACATCTAATAATGTAATGGCTGGATTGGAGTATATAGGAAATATATTATTGGAAGATTTATGTGAGAAGTTTAATGTACCTTTTAAAAGAATTGGATCGTTAAGAGTAGTTAATGATGATAATGGAGTAGTTAAATTAGGTGAAATGTATGAGAGAGCTATTAGAAGGGGCATAGATGGCGTTTATTTAGTAGAACCAGATGAAGTATATGAAATAGAGCCTAATATAAATACATCAATAAAGAAGGGGTTATATTCACAAAATGTTGCAATAGTAGCGCCATATGATTTAGCAATAGCATATGCTGAAGTTGCATCTGATAACGGTGTTAACTTTAGATTAGAAGAAGAAGTATTAACTATTCAAAATATAACAAAGGGATTTAAAGTTGTTACAAATAAAAATAAATTTTCATGTAAGGTAGTTATTAATACAATAGCAAATGAAATTTATATAAATGAAAAAGGTATAGTAGAAGAAAAGGATACAGAAAATGATATAAATTCATTTAAAAATATGAGTTATATTTTACTTGATGATAATTACGAAAATAAATTAGAAAGAATAGTAACGAAAACTTTTGATAAAGATACATTTGTTGTTTCAACACCAGTTTTAAATGGTGGGTCATTAGTTGGTATAAAAAGTATTGAAAAAACAAGTTTAGATGATAATTTAAATTATGCTAGTAAATTATTAAAGAACTTAAACAAAGGAAATATAAATAATTTATTTAGGGAAAGCTATGATAAAGATTCTATAGTTGTTGATGAACAGCAAATAGATAAAGGCTATATAAGTGTAATTGGTACGCATTATGGTAAAGTTACATTAGCACCAGCTATAGCTAAGATGTTATGTGATACTATTAGCAGTAGTTTAAATTGCAAATTGAAAAAGAATTTCATTGATAAACGTCGTGAATTTTATAGATTTAGAGAAATGAATAGGAATGAAATTAACGAAGTAATTAAATTAGATAAAAGATATGGAAAGATTATATGCATGTGCAATAATGTATCTGAAGGAGAAATAGTTGATTCTATTAGAAGACCTTTAGGTGCAAGAACTGTTAAAGGAGTTAAAAGAAGAACAGGTGCTGGATTTGGAAATTGCCATGGTTCATATTGTAATGAAAGAATAATACAAATCTTAGCCAGAGAATTAGATAAAAAGATTACAGATATAGTTGATGACTCAAAAAATTCTAATATAATTTCTGGTAGAATAAAGGAATTTAAAGAAGTATAGTAGGAGTATATTATGGGGAAAAAAGATATATTTACATCAGTAGTAAGGGTAAAAGGTAGTGACAGGTTTAAGGTTATTCCTGTTAAAAGTAGTGCTGAGGTAGAAAGAGAGCTATGGATTGAAATGTCAAAAGTTGTTAGTAGATTATATGTAAGTATTCCTATAAAAATGGGAAGTATTATATGTAAGAATATATTAAATAGTGGTGTAGATATAATTTGTACTAGGGATATTGACAAAAAGTAGGAGATTATAATATATTAAATATATTATAATAAATTATTTAGTTAAACCGTTGAAAAGGCTAGTAATAAGATTATTGTTTTAAGAGAGTCAGTGGTTGGTGTGAACTGATAGCAATGTTTTATGAATCCACCTTGGAGGGACTGTGATGAGCAGTACGGATAAACCCGTTAGTTTTGTAAAGAGTGGATAGTAATGTATCTTTATATGCATTATTATCAATTAGGGTGGCAACACGGAGTTCTTCGTCCCTTATGTGGGATAAGAGCTCTTTTTTTATACACGAAAATAATTTATAAAAACAATTGGAGGATATTATGTTAGATTTAAAATTTGTAAGAGAAAATCCAGAAATAGTTAAACAAAATATTAAAAATAAGTTCCAAGATCAAAAACTTGGATTAGTTGATGAAGTTATTGCTTTAGATGTTGAAAGCAGAGCTACACAACAAGAAGCTGATTCATTAAGATCTAATAGAAAAACAATTTCTAAGCAAATTGGTGCATTAATGGGTCAAGGAAAGAGAGAAGAAGCTGAAGAATTAAAAGCAAAGGTTAACGAACAAGCTAATCGTCTTGCTGAATTAGAAGCTAAGGAAACTGAGCTTCAAGAAAAGATAAAAAATATAATGTTAGTTCTTCCTAATATTATTGATCCAAGTGTTCCAATAGGAAAAGATGATAGTGAAAATGTAGAAGTTGAAAAATTCGGTGAACCTGTAGTTCCAGAATTCGAAATTCCATATCATACAGAAATAATGGAAAAATTAAATGGTGTTGATTTAGATGGAGCTAGAAAAGTAGCTGGTAATGGATTCTATTATTTAATGGGTGATATTGCTAGATTACAATCAGGAATATTATCTTATGCTAGAGATTTCATGATTGATAAAGGATTTACTTACTGTATACCTCCATTCATGATTCGTAGTGAAGTTGTTACTGGTGTTATGAGTTTCGCTGAAATGGAATCAATGATGTATAAGATAGAAGGTGAAGATTTATACTTAATAGGTACAAGTGAGCATTCTATGATAGGTAAATTTATTGATACTATATTAAAAGAAGAATCTCTTCCTCAAACTTTAACTAGTTATTCACCATGCTTTAGAAAAGAGAAAGGTGCTCATGGAATAGAAGAAAGAGGAGTTTATAGAATTCACCAATTCGAAAAACAAGAAATGATAGTTGTTTGTAAGCCAGAAGAAAGTAAAGAATGGTTTGAAAAGTTATGGAAGTATACAGTTGAATTATTCCGTTCTTTAGATATTCCTGTTAGAACATTAGAATGTTGCTCAGGAGATTTAGCGGATCTTAAGGTTAAGTCTATTGATGTTGAAGCGTGGTCTCCAAGACAAAAGAAATACTTTGAGGTTGGAAGCTGCTCTAATTTAGGAGATGCTCAAGCTAGAAGATTAAAGATTCGTGTAAATGGAGAAAACGGAAGATACTTTGCACATACTTTAAATAATACAGTTGTTGCACCACCTAGAATGTTAATTGCATTCTTAGAAAATAACTTAAATGAAGATGGATCAGTAAATATTCCAGAAGCTTTAAGACCATATATGGGTGGAAAATCAGTTATAAAATAATAATATATATGAGATATGAGATAATTAATAATAATTTTCTCATATCTCATTTTTATTTTATATAAGATAAAAGCTTTACTAATCAATAAGTATTGACAAATTTTAGGAATATGTTAGATTTATTATGGGTGGTATTTTAATTAAACCGCACCATATATAATATATTTGAAAATTTAAGAAGAAAAGAAATAGCTCATATCAATTTTGAATGGGACTAAGTAGTGTCACACTCTTATGGAGGTGATAAATATAAAATTTGGATTTATTGGAGCAGGAAAAGTTGGATTTTCCTTAGGAAAATATCTAAAAGAAAATAATATAGACATAAGCGGATATTATAGTAAAAACCAGCATTCATCTAGAGAAGCTGCAATTTTTACTAATACAAAGCAATATAATAATTTAGAAAATTTAATAAAAGATAGTGATACTATATTCATTACGACACCTGATAGCGAAATTAGTGTTGTTTGGAGTGAAATCAAAAAATTATCTATCAAAGATAAATTAATATGCCACTGTAGTGGCTCTATTTCTTCAGAAATCTTTTCAAATATAAATAATCATGGTGCCTATGGTTATTCTATTCATCCCATGTTTGCTATTTCAGACAAATATAATTCTTATAAAAATTTATCTCAAGCATTTATTACAATTGAAGGACATAAAAAACATATTGAATTTTTTAAGCAGCTTTTTTCTCAATTAGGAAATGATGTAGCTATTATTTCAAAAGAAAATAAGGCTTTATATCATGCTGCATCAGTAACTGTCAGCAATCTTGTTTTAGGATTAATTAATAATGGTATTAATTATCTTGAAGAATGTGGTTTTAGTCAGGAGATGGCTATGAAAGCTCTTTATCCATTAATTGAATTTAACCTAAAGAATATTAGGGAAAAAGGAACAATTAATAGTTTAACTGGCCCGGTAGAAAGAGGCGATTTAGTTACTGTAATTAATCATTTAAATGTTTTAAGAGAAGAAGATAAAGAATTATATAAGTTATTATCAAAGAATATTTTAAAGATAGCAAAGGTAAAAAACTCAAATAGAGATTATAAAAATTTAGATGAATATTTAGGAGAATAGGTTATGAAAAATACAGCAGTTACATTTAAACAAGCTAAGGAAAAGAAAGAAAAGCTTACTATGCTTACAGCATATGATTACTCTACAGCAAAGATAATTGATGAAGCTGGAATAAATGGGATTTTAGTTGGAGATTCATTAGGAATGGTATGCTTAGGATACGAGGATACATTATCAGTTACTATGGAAGATATGATACATCATACTAGAGCTGTAGCAAGAGGAACTAAAAACACTTTAGTAGTTGGGGACATGCCTTTTATGTCATATCAAACATCGGTTTATGATGCTGTAGTTAATGCAGGAAGATTAATTAAAGAAGGAAGAGCACAAGCTGTTAAATTAGAAGGTGGAATTGAAGTTTGCGATAAAATAGAAGCAATAGTAAAGGCTTCAATACCTGTTATGGCTCATATTGGATTAACACCACAATCAGTTAATGCATTTGGTGGGTTTAAGGTTCAAGGTAAAGATGAAGAAGCTGCAAAAAATCTTATTGAAGCTGCTTTAGCGGTAGAAAAGGCAGGAGCATTTGCTGTTGTATTAGAATGTGTTCCAGCTAAGCTTGCAGCTATAATAACTGAAAAACTATCTATTCCAACAATAGGTATAGGAGCTGGAGTAGAATGTGATGGGCAAATACTTGTTTATCAAGATATGTTAGGAATGTATAGTGATTTTACGCCTAAATTTGTTAAGAAATATGAAACTTTAGGTGAAAAGATGAATGTAGCGTTTAAAAAATATATTGAAGAAGTTAAAGATGGTGTTTTTCCAGCTGAAGAACATTCTTTTAAAATAAATGATGACGTAATTGAAAAATTATATTAAAGGGGAAGAAAAATGAGAGTAGTTGAAAGGATAAATGATGTAAGAAGTACCGTAAAGGAATGGAAATCACAAGGATTAAAGGTTGGTTTTGTTCCAACAATGGGGTATTTACATGAAGGTCATGAAAGTCTTATTAAAAAGGCATCAGAAGAGAATGACAAAGTTGTTGTAAGTATATTTGTAAATCCTATTCAATTTGGGCCTAAAGAGGATTTAGCTAGTTATCCTAGAGATTTAAAAAGAGATAGTGAGATTTGCGAAAGGGCAGGAGCTAATCTTATATTCCATCCAGAAAATGAGGAAATGTATTTTAATGATTTTTCTACATTTGTTGATATGAATGGATTAACAAATGGATTATGCGGTAAGAGTAGGCCTATACACTTTAGAGGTGTATGCACTGTTGTTAGTAAGTTATTTAATATCGTAGCACCAGATAGAGCTTATTTTGGGGAAAAAGACGCTCAACAATTAGCAGTAGTTAAAAGGATGGTAAGAGATTTAAATATTGATGTTGAGATAGTTGGATGTCCTATAGTTAGAGAAGAAGATGGACTAGCTAAAAGTTCAAGAAACACTTATCTATCAGAAGAGGAAAGAGCAGCTGCTACTATTTTAAATAAGTCATTAATGCTTGGAAAAGAAGAAATTCAAAATGGACAAAGAAATAGTGCCAGCATAATTAAAATTATAGAAGATAGTATTAAGAGTGAAAAATTAGCAAGAATTGATTATGTAGAAATTGTAGATAGTAGTTCTTTAGAAAAAGTTGAAGAAATTAATAAATCAGTATTAGTAGCAATAGCTGTATTTATAGGAAAAACTAGATTAATAGATAATTTTACGTATGAGTTATAGCAAGGAGAGAAGAACAATGAAGGTAAATATGTTAAAGGGAAAGATACACAGAGCAACAGTAGTACAAGCTGAACTAAATTATGTTGGCAGTATTACAGTTGATGAGGATTTATTAGATGCAGCAGGAATATATGAATATGAGAAGGTTCATATTGTTGATATAGATAATGGAGCTAGGTTTGAAACATATACGATAGCTGGTGAAAGAGGGTCAGGTATGATTTGCTTAAATGGGGCTGCTGCAAGATGTGTACAAGTTGGAGATAAAATAATATTAATGGCTTATGCTGATTTAGAGACAGAGGAAGTAAAAAATCATAAGCCAAAGGTTGTTTTTGTTGATGATGAAAATAAAATTAGTAGAATTACTAATTATGAAAAACACGGACAATTATCTGAATAAAAAAATAAAATTAATATATTGATATTAGTATAAAATAGGAATGGTAAAGTAAGAAAATATTTTAGTCTTACTTTACCATTTTTTATTAATAGTTAGATGTAGTATTATGTAGTTATTAAGATATGTAATTAAGAGGTTTTAAGATGATAAATAAAAAGCAAATAACTAAGGTATGTAATAATTGTAGTGAGTGTGGTTTACCAGTTATAACCTGCATATGCAATAGTATAAAAAAGGTTGAAACAAAAGCTAAGTTTATAATTTTATCTAGTGAACGAGAAGTATATAGAAATACGAATACAGCTAATTTATTAAAACTAATAAATCCAAAATCTACTGAAATAATTATATGGAAAAGAGGAGAGGTTGCAGAAAAAGTTTTAAACTATATTAATAGTAATATTTATAGCACATATTTGATATTTCCTATTATTAATGAAGAAATGAAAAAAAGAAAAATTCAATATAGTAAAAGTAATAGTATACCTGTATTTATTATTGTAGATGGAACATGGAAAGAAGCTTGGAAGATAATAAGAAAAAGCAATTACTTAAAGGATTTACCTATAATATCTTTAGACATAGAGAGAAGCTCAAAGTTTAGCTTACGAAGAGGACAAGAAGATGGAAATCTATGTACTGTAGAAACAGCAATAGAGTTACTTAAGATGAATAAAGAAAATAATATAAGTGAAATTATAGATAAGAGTTTTGAGTTATTTTTAGAAAGTTATAAGGCTGGAATGAGTGGTCATAAAATTAAATAAAAAAATTTAATAAAAAGTGTTGACATAGTATTTATACGTTGATATAATAACAATTGTTCCGAGGAGAGATGGTCGAGTTGGTTTAAGGCACCGGTCTTGAAAACCGGCGTGCGTGTGAGCGTACCCAGGGTTCGAATCCCTGTCTCTCCGCCATAAGTCTTTAGCATTAGCTAAAGACTTTTTTTTTTATATAAAATTATAAATTGGGGTGTAAGTATGAATAAGTTAAATGAAATATTAGAGTATAATAAAATGTTTGTAGAAAATAAAGAATATGAGAAATACAAAACAACAAAATATCCAGGTAAAAAATTAGTAATTTTATCTTGTATGGATACACGATTAATGGAATTATTACCAAAGGCACTTAATTTGAAAAATGGAGATGCTAAAATAGTAAAAAATGCAGGGGCTACTATAATGCATCCATTTGGAAGTATAATAAGAAGTATTATAGTTGCAATTTATGAATTTAATACAGATGGGGTATTAGTAATTGGACATAAAGGATGTGGAATGAGCACTATAGATGGTGAAACTACAATTAATAAAATAGTTGAACGTGGGGTATCGAGAGAAACAATAGAAACATTGACGAACTCAGGTATAGATATAAAGAAGTGGTTACATGGGTTTGATTCTATAGAACATTCAGTATTAGAAAGTATAGAGTTAATAAAAAAACATCCATTGGTACCTAAAGATGTAAAAGTGCATGGTTTAATAATGGATCCTGAAAGTGGAAAATTAGAAGTAATAAGTGAAGATTATTAAAAAATAAAAAAAATAAAAAAAAATTTTAAAAATGTGTTGACATAATTATTGGGCATTGATATAATAAATCTTGTCTTGGAGAGATGGTCGAGTTGGTTTAAGGCACCGGTCTTGAAAACCGGCGTGCGTGTGAGCGTACCCAGGGTTCGAATCCCTGTCTCTCCGCCATAAGTGGAGAATTACTCAAGTGGCTAAAGAGGCTCCCCTGCTAAGGGAGTAGGCTGGATAATACTGGTGCGAGGGTTCGAATCCCTTGTTCTCCGCCAAAAGCATCTAACGTTTGTTAGATGTTTTTTTGCGTTTAAATAAAAGATATAGGTGCTAGTAATATTAATACATATATTTACAGTGTAAAAAAGATTTAATTCCAAATTTTCCATAATTAATAATTGTAAACGTAATATTTAAATGGTATACTTTTATATAGTTAAGATAGTATAACTTAAAATGGGAGGGTAATAAATGGAAAAGAAATATGTTGTAGGTGTAGATTTAGGGGGAACTAAAATTTACACAGCTTTAGTAGATTTAGAAGGAAATATTATAAAAGAAAAAACAGTTGAAACTTTAGCTAATGAAGGCGAACAAGCTGTTATGGGAAGAATAATAGATACTATTAATTATGTTATAGATGGAACTGATAAAGATTCAATAAGATCAATTGGAATCGGTTCTCCAGGTCCGTTAGATGTTAAAAATGGTATTATAATTCAAAATTCAAATTTACCTTTTAAGAACTTTGCAATAGTAAAGACAATAAGGGAAACATATGATTTACCAACTTATTTAGATAATGATGCTAATGTTGCTACATTAGGAGAGTTTATGTTTGGTGCTGGAAAAGGTACTGAAAACATGGTATTTATTACAGCAAGTACAGGAATCGGTGGCGGAGCTGTTTTAAATGGAAAATTATTCAGAGGAGCTACAGGAAATGCATTAGAAGTTGGACATACAATAGTTGCAACTGAAGGGCCTAGATGTGGATGTGGAAACGTTGGATGTGCAGAGGCATTTGGTTCAGGTACAGCAATTGGTAAGAGAGCTAAAGAAGCTGTAGCAAGTAATGTAGAAACAACATTAAAGAACTATGAAGATGTAACGGCTAAAGAAGTATTTAAAGAAGCAGCTAACGGAGATAGAGTTGCTAAGAATATATTAGAAACTTCATTAACTTATCTTGGAATAGCGGTAGCTAATACTATAACTAACTTTGACCCAGAAAAAGTTGTTATTGGTGGTGGAGTAGTTAATGGTGGAGATATAGTGTTAGACACTATAAGAAAAGTAGTTTCAGAAAGATGCATGAAAACTTTTGTTGAAAGCTGTACAGTAGAAAAGGCTGTTTTAGGTGGAAAAGCAGGAGTTTTAGGAGCTGCAGCTTTAGCAATAACTGAACAATAATAATAATTTTAATAAAAGCTACAACACGTAGAGATTTTCTATAGGTGTTGTAGCTTTATTTTTACAATAAATATATTATTTTAAAGTGGTAATTAGAAAAGTAGTTAAAACAATAGTATTATTAATGTAGGGTGGGGTTAAATTGATTTATGGAAAAAAAATATATTTAAGAGAAATATTAAAAGAAGATATTGATATAGCTTATAATTTATGCTCTGATAGTGAAGTATTAAAATATAATGGTGATCAATATGGAGTATTATCAAAAAAATATATAATTGAACATTTAAAATATTTAAACATACCTTCAAGAAGGAATTATGTAATTGTAGATAAACAAAGTAATATTGTAGGCGTAATAATATATTCTGAAGATAAATATGCTAGAAATATATATAGCATTAGCATAACTATAGGTAAAAAATATTGGCGTAAAGGATATGGAAGCGATGCAATACACACAATCTTAGGGTATTTATTTGGAAAAAGAAAAGCTCATAAAGTTGAGTTAGAAGTTGTAAGAGAAAATGAAGCTGCAATATTGTGTTATAAAAAGTGTGGCTTTATAGAAGAGGGAATAAGAAGAAGCAAATATTACTATCAGGGAAAATATCTAGACACTGTTGTGATGGGGATATTAAAAGAAGAATATAAATGGTAAGGAGTTGCATATGGGAATTAGATTTATTTTTGGTAGAGCTGGTTCTGGAAAAAGTTATTATTGTTTAAATCAAATAAAGAAAAAGCTAGAAAATGATAAAAACAATAAGTTAATACTACTTGTACCAGATCAATATACATTTCAAACTGAAAAGAAATTATTAGAGCATATAGGAGAAAGAGCATTACTTAGAGCTGAAGTATTAAGCTTTAAAAGAATGGCTACAAGAGTATTTGATAGATGTGGTGGCAGGGCCATTAATGTAATAGAGGATTCAGGAAAAAATATGCTTATTTATAAACTATTAAAGGATAAGGGTGAAGAACTTCAATATTTTAATAGAATTAGTAAGCAACAAGGCTTTGTTGGAATAGTATCAAAGTCAATAACTGAATTTAAGAAGTACAATATTTCCGAGGAAATTTTGATAGAAAAAGAATCACAAATAGATAATAAGGATTTAAAAGAAAAGGTAAATGACTTGGCATCTATTTATAAAATATTCAATGAAAATCTTCATAAGGGATATATAGATTCAGAAGATATATTATCTATTTTAGCGAAAAAGTTGAAAGAATGTGAGCTATATAATGATGCAGAAATATGGGTAGATGAATTTACAACATTTACTCCACAGCAGTTAGAAGTTTTAAAGGTATTAGCTAAACAATGTAAAAATATAAATATTACTTTGTGTAGTGATGGTCAAATTCAGTTTACTGAAGGTGAAACAGATATATTTGACGTAATAAAAAATACGGAAAATAGATTATTAAAAATGATGCAAGAAAATAATATTGCATATAAGGAGCCTGTTAACTTAAATAAAGAAAATATATATAGATTCAAAGAAAGTAAAGAGTTAGGGCATATAGAAAAATACTTTTTTAACTTTCCATTTAAAATATATAAGGGTGAATGTAAAGATATAAGTTTATATAAAGCAAATAATAATTATTCTGAAATAGAATGGGTAGCTCAAGATATTTTAAGACTTGTTAGAGATAAAGGTTATAGATATAAGGATATAGCTGTTGTTTGTAGAGAAATTGATAGTTACGATAAAATTACTTCTGTTATCTTTAATGAATATAATATTCCATATTTCCTTGATAAGAAGAGAGAGATATTAAGTAATCCATTAGTAGTACTAATAATATCATCATTAGAGATATTAAGTACTAATTGGTCTTATGAAAGTGTATTTAAATATGTTAAGAGCGGACTTATAACATTAGAATCAACATATATTGATAAATTAGAAAATTATATTTTAGCTAATGGGATAAAGGGATATAAATGGACTAGAGACTTAATAGGTAATACAGATGAGGAATTAACTCAAGAAGAAATTGAAATTTTTGAGTACATGGAAGAAATAAGAAGACCAATAATTAATTTATATAATAAAATAAAAGGCGATGTTACAGTAAGAAAGTATTGTACTGCTTTATATGAATTCTTATTAGAGATAAATGCATTTGAAACTATGGATAAGTGGTTAGAAAACTTTAATGAGCATGGAATGCAAGATAAGATTAAGGAGTATACTCAAGTGCCATCTATAGTAATGGATATGTTAGATCAAGCTGTAGAAGTACTAGGTGATGAAAAGGTTGATTTAAAAACTTTTTCAAAGATATTAATATCAGGATTTGAAGAAAAAGAAATCGGTGTAATTCCTATGGCACTAGATCAAGTAAATATAGGGGATATAGCAAGAATAAAGGGTAGAGATGTAAAAGCACTTTATATAGTTGGTGCTAATGATGGTGTTTTACCATCAGCTAATAAGGATGAAGGAATATTATCTGATGAGGATAGACTTGAATTAAAACAATTAGGAATTGAACTTGCTAGTGATACACGAAGCAGAGTATTTGAAGAGCAATTTATGGTTTATACAGCTTTGACTATACCTTCAAATTACTTAATGATTACTTACCCTATGGCAGACTTTGAAGGAAAGTCTTTAAGACCATCAATAATAATACCAAGATTAAAAAAGATTTTACCTAGATTACAAGAAGAAAGTGAAATATTTAATAAGAATTTACTTAACGATAAATATCATAATATAACGGCACCAACGCCAACATTTAATGAACTTATAGAAGCATTAAGAAAAGAATATGAGAAGGAAGAAATTGAGCCCCATTGGGTAGAAACTTTTAAGTGGTTTGAAGAAAGTGATGAATTCAAAGATAGAACTAAAATTATCTTTAATGGATTGAATTATACTAATTTAATTGAAAGAATTCCAAGAGAAAAAATGAAGCAGCTTTATAGTAATGATAATGGAAGATTAATGTTTAGTGTTTCAAGAATAGAAAAATATGCTCAATGTCCTTTTAGCTATTATGTTCAATATGGATTAAAGGCTAAGGATAGAAAAGTATATGAATTTTCAGCTCCAGACTTAGGTTCATTTATGCATGATATATTAGATAAATTTACAAATAAAATAAAAAAAGAAAATATAGCATGGAGTGATTTAACTAAGGAGAGATGCAGTGAAATAGTTAATGAATTAGTTAATACTAAACTTAAGAATGAAACAAATTCTATATTAAATAGTAATAAGAAGTATCAATATTTCTCAGAAAGATTTAAAAAGACTATAAGCAAATCTGTAACTGTAATATCAGAGCAAATGAGAAAAGGTGAATTTGATATATTTAAGAGTGAATTTGACTTTGGTGATTTTAAAGATTCAGATCCAATAAAATTAGAATTGCCTTCTAAGGAGACAGTTTATTTAAAGGGTAGAGTTGATAGAATTGATAAGGTTGAATTAAATGGAGAAACTTATATACGAATAGTTGATTACAAATCAGGTTCAAAAAGTTTTGATTTAAATGAATTATATTATGGCTTACAAATTCAGTTATTAGTTTATTTAGATGCAATACTAAAAAATTCAGAACAGATTTTAAAGACTCAATGTATGCCTGGTGGAATATTATATTTTAAAATAGATAATCCGATAATTAAATCTAAAAAGGCTTTAAGTGAAGAAGAAATCCAAGTAGAAGTATTAAAGAAATTAAAGATGGATGGATTATTATTAAAAAATGTAGAGCTTGTAAAAGCTATGGATAATGATATGGAAACATACTCATTAATAATTCCAGCTGCATTTAAGAAAGATGGAGATTTTACAAGTACTAGTTCAGTGGTAACTGAATCACAATTTGAATTATTAAGAAATTATGTTAATGATAAAATGATTGAAATATGTGAAGAGATGCTTAGTGGAGAAGTTAAAATAGAGCCTTGTAAATCTTCAAAGGTAACGTATTGTGATTACTGTGATTATTCTGCAATTTGTCAGTTTGATACTTCAATAAGGGATAATAAGTATAAAATTATATTGAAGAAGAAAAAGGATGATTTATGGAATGCAATGGAAAACAAAGTGAAAGAGGAGGAGAGTAAGTAGATATGGCAGAAACTAAATGGACTAATGAACAGCTTCAAGCAATTGAAACTAGAAGATGCAATTTACTTGTAGCAGCCGCAGCAGGTTCAGGTAAAACAGCAGTTTTAGTTGAAAGAATTATAAGAATAATAACTGATGAAGAAAATCCAGTAGACATTGATAAGCTTTTGGTTGTTACTTTTACTAGTGCAGCAGCTTCGGAGATGAGAGAAAGAATAGCAGCTGCTATATCAAAAGCTTTAGAGAAAACTCCTAACTCTAAAAATCTTCAAAGACAGCTTACTTTATTGGGAAGAGCTAATATAACTACTATGCATTCTTTTTGCTTAGATGTAATTAAAAATTATTTTTATACTATTGATTTGGATCCTAGCTTTAGAATCGGGGATGAGACAGAAGCGACCTTAATGAAAAATGAAATAATAGAAGAGCTTTTTGAAGAGTATTATGAAGCGGATAATGAAGAATTTAAGGAATTAATAGAAGCATATAGTGGATCTAAAGATGATGAAAAATTAAAAGAAATGATACTTTCTTTATATAGATTTTCTATGAGTGGACCTTGGCCTGAGAAATGGTTGATTGAAAAAGCAGAAGCTTTTAATATTACTACTTTAGAAGAGCTTGATAAAAGTGAATGGGTAAAGGTATTAAAAGATAGCTTAAGAGTAGAATTAAATGGATTCTTAAATATGTATAAGAAGGCAATTGAAATAATTAATGATACTGATGGATTAGAGCCATACTTAGATGCTTTTAATAGTGATTATGGATATTTAGAAAGAGCTTATGAAAGCTTAAAAGGAGGCTTAAATGATATTTATATTGCTTTAAATTCTATTTCATTTATTAAGCTAAAGACTGTTAAGAAGAATCAAGTTTCTGATGAAAATGCCCAAAATTCAGTTAAGGGGATAAGAGATTCAGTTAAGAAAAAAATAAAATCATTAATTGAAAATACATTTGAATTTACTCCACAGGAGGCCTTAGATGGAATAATAGGTGTGTATCCTTTTATGAAAACTTTAGCTACTATAACTCGTGAGTTTTCAAGGAGATTTGATGAGAAGAAAAGAGAAAAAAATATATTAGACTTTAATGATTTAGAGCACCTTTGTTTGAAAATATTAATTGATAGGGATGAAAATAATAATATTGTACCTTCAAAGGTTGCAGAACATTTTATGGAGTTCTTTGATGAAGTATTAGTAGATGAATATCAAGATTCTAACAATGTTCAAGAAACTATAATAGATTTAGTTTCAAGAAGAAAATTAAAAGAGTCTAATGTATTTATGGTTGGTGATGTTAAACAAAGTATATATAGATTTAGACAGGCAAAACCTGAACTGTTTTTAGATAAATATAATAGATATTCTTTAGAGGATGGAAGTAAGAATAGAAAAATTCAATTATATAAAAATTTTAGAAGCAGGCAAGAAGTTATAGAAGGCGTAAACTATATATTTAAAATGGTTATGTCAGAAACTGTTGGTGAACTTGAATATACAGATGAAGAAGCTTTGAATTTAGGTGCAAGTTTTAAGGCAACTGATGATGAAGATTCAATAGTAGGTGGAGAAATTGAACTTCATATATTAGATAAATCGGGTATTGTTAAGGAAGAAGAAAGTGAAGTTGTAGATGAAGACAGTGAAGTGGTAAGTAAAGAAGAGGAAGAAGATATAGATGCTATTACCCTTGAAGCTAAAATTGTTGCAAAAAGAATAAAGGAATTATTTGAATCTAAAGATGGTAAAAAGTTTAAAGTATTTGATAAAGATACTAATGAATATAGAGATGTTAGATATAAGGATATAGTTATTCTTTTAAGAGCAACAAAAAATTGGGCAGAGATATTTTTAGATGAATTAGGTTCAGAAGGAATTCCAGTGTATGCAGATACAGGTAGTGGATATTTTGAATCTATTGAAATTAGAACTATAATGTCACTATTAAAAATAATTGATAATCCACTTCAGGATGTACCTATGATAGGAACTTTAAGATCACCTATAGTTGGATTTACAGCTGAAGAGTTAAGTGATTTAAGGTTATTAAATAAGGAGTTATATTTTTATGAAATAATAAAGGAAGTTTGCGAAGGTAACTATGAGGTAGATAATGAATTAAAGTTTAAATGTATTAACTTTATAGCTGCTTTAACTAAATGGAGGGAAAAATCTATTTATACTCCAATAGATGAATTTATATGGTATTTATATATGGATACTGCATTTTATGGATATGTTGGAGCAATGCCTAATGGAAAGCTTAGACAGGCAAACTTAAAAATTCTTTTCCAAAGAGCAAAACAATATGAAAGTACTAGCTTTAAGGGATTATTTAATTTTATAAACTTTATTAATAAGTTAAGAAAGTCTTCTGGTGATATGGGAAGTGCTAAGGTTCTTGGTGAAAATGAAGATGTAGTAAGAATTATGAGTATTCATAAAAGTAAAGGGCTTGAGTTCCCAGTAGTATTTACTAGTGGAATGGGGAAACAGTTTAATTTAATGGATTTATCAAATTCTATCTTATATCATGAGGAATTAGGTTTTGGTCCTAGTTATGTTAATTTAGAAACTAGAAATTCATATTCAACGTTAGCAAAAGAAGCTATAAAGAAAAGAATAAGATTAGAGACTTTATCTGAAGAGATGAGAATACTTTATGTTGCATTTACTAGAGCAAAGGAAAAATTAATTATTACTGGAGCAACTAGTAATTTAGAAAA
Source organism: Clostridium sp. K04 (assembly GCF_019734375.1). NCBI lineage: Bacteria > Bacillati > Bacillota > Clostridia > Eubacteriales > Clostridiaceae > Clostridium > Clostridium sp. K04. The sequence continues at coordinate 18,544 of NZ_JAASHD010000038.1, read as the reverse complement.
AGCAATTAATAATTGGGTATCTTCAGCTTCATTAGATGAAAATATAGTATTACCTTCGGAAGTCTTAAAAGGAAAATCATATTTAGATTGGATTGCTATGGCAATGTGTAAACATACCTGTGGAGAAAAGTTAAGAGGGGTTACGGGTGCTACTAGAGATTTAATTACAAGTGACTTTTCCACATGGAATATAAAATTCTGGACTAAAGACTTATTAACAGTGGATAAAAATTTAGAGGCTGTGGATAAAATTGAAGAAGATAGTCTATTTATAAACTCTGAAGATATAGTTGTTGATAAAGAAATAAAGAGAAGACTTGATTATAAATATAAGTTTATAGAAGGAGCAATGTTACCTAGTAATATTTCGGTTTCTGATTTAAAGAAAAAAGAATTTACTTATGGTGATGAGGTTCATGATACTGTAGAAGTATTTAAAGAAAAGGAAGTCTTAAAGCCTAAATTTTTAAAAGAAGAAAAAGGATTATCGGCAGCTGAAAGAGGAACTGTAATTCACTATGTTATGCAAAGATTAAATTATGATAGAGTAAATAGTGATTCTGAAATAAAAGCTCAAATTGAAGAAATGGTATTAGATAATTCATTAACTGAAAGGGAAGCTTCTGTTGTTTGGTATAAAAAAATATATAAATTCTTTATTAGTCCGTTAGGTGAAAGATTACTAAAATCTTATAAAGAAGGAAGATTGGTAAGTAGGGAATTACCTTTCTTTACTGAACTAAGTAGCGTAGAATATAATACTGAATTAAATAAAGATGTTTATATTGATGAAAAGATTAGACTTCAAGGGATAATAGATTGTTTCTTTGAAGAAGAGGATGGAATAGTACTTTTAGATTATAAGACTGATTATGTTGAAGAAGGTAATGAAGATGAGATTATTGAAAGATATAGATCTCAACTTAAGTACTATAAAGATGCTTTAGAAAAAATAACAGGGAAAAGAGTAAAGGAAAGTTATCTTTATTTATTTGGAATAGATAAAGGAGTTTTAGTAAAAGAATAATTATTAAATAGATAGGCTAGCAGAAAAATGATATGCTCCCTTTATGGTAGACAGTTAAAATAATAAAGACTGTTACTTGAGAGGAGCATATCAGAACTTTGCTAGCCTTTAGTGTATTATATATTAAAGAAAGTTTTCAGAAATTTTTAAAAGATTGTCCTTAGTATTTAGAGTTTTATCATCTAAAACTTTTTCTAATAAAAACGTTAGTATTTCTCCAATAATTTTTCCAGGTTTAATATTTAAATGTGTCATTAAATCAGAGCCAGTAACAGCTAAGTCTTTGATATAAAGTGGTTCTTTATTTTTAAGTATTAATTTTACTCTATCAGAAATATAATCTACTTTTTTCAAGAAAGGAACTGGATCCCATAATGAATTTATATCAGCTTTTTGGAGTTCAAAAAGTGTAAATATATTTTCACTACCAACACGTATTAATAATCTTTTGATTTCACCATCATTAGGCATATAATTAACATCTAAAACTAAGTGATCATAAATTATTTTAGAAACTTTGTCTATAGTATTATTATCAAATTTTAGTCTAGATAATATTGGTTTACATATTATTGCACCTTCTTGAGCATGACCAGGGAAGTAGCAATGACCATTAGGTAATTGCTTTAATGTATTAAGCTTACCAACATCATGGAAAAGAGCTGATAATCTTAAGATTAAATCATTATTTGAAGTATTACTTATTACATTTAATGTATGATTAAAAACATCTCTATTATGATTATTACAAAGAGGTGTATAACCAACCAAATTATAAATTTCAGGAATAATTATTTCAAGAATTCCAGTATCTTTAAGTAAATTCAAACCATCACAAGGATTGTCGGAAGTCAGGATTTTACATAATTCATCTCTAATACGCTCAATACTAATATTTTTTATTAGTTTATAATTTGATTTTATAGCTGCATATGTTGAATCATCAATTTTAAATCCTAACTGACAGCTAAATCTAATAGCACGCAACATTCTTAAAGCATCTTCTTGGAATCTTTTATTTGGATCGCCAACAGCCTTAATTGTTTTATTTTTTATATCATCTATACCATTAAAATAGTCTATAAGACCTTCTTTATTGTTATAAGCTAAAGCATTAACTGTAAAGTCACGCCTTGATAAATCTTCTTTTATGTTTGAAACAAATTCAACAGATTCGGGATGACGATTATCCAAATAATTTCCTTCTGTTCTGTAAGTAGTAACTTCTAGATTTTCATTATCTAATACAACGGTAATTGTCCCATGTTTAATTCCCGTTGGTATTGTTTTTTCAAATAGTGATTCTGTTATGTTTGGTAAGGCAGAAGTGGTTATATCATAATCTTTAGGTGTTAAACCAAGTAAGCAATCTCTAACACATCCACCAACCATAAAGGCTTCATAATTATTTTTATAAAAAGTATCTATAATAAATTGAACGTTATTTGGTATATTAATAAGCATATTAAATCATCCTTTAAAATAAATTGTTATTAATATATTTTAACATAAAGATTATGAAAAAAAGATAATAGTAAAAAATTAAGAGGTAGAAGTTAAATGAATTAGAATTTAATTTCTACCTCTTAATACTTATTTAATTATTACCTTTGTACCAGCTTCTATATTATCATATAGCCATTTAGCATCTTCAGTTTTTAATCTAATGCAACCATGAGAAGCCGGAGTACCTAAAGTGTTATCAACTACTTCACTTTGGTCTTCATTATAAGGAACTGAGTGGAAAAGATAATCTCCATAAAACTGTACCCAGTACTTACCACCTTGATTGTATTTATCAGAAAAGAACCAATCACCACGTTCTCTTACATCATAAACACCAGTAGGGGTATTTTCACCATCTATACCAGTTGAACAAGTAAAGGATTTAATTTTATCCCATTTATTCATTGAGCCTTTATAAACATAAGTAATTTGATCAGCTAAACTAACGTATATTAAATTAGAAGTTAAGCTTTCAAGATTTAATGTATTAATATTAGAGCTAGTTATTGAATTAAGCAACTCACTAGAGGTTGATGTTGAATTTTGTGTACTATCTGATGAACTTAATGAAGCTAAGTAACTTTCTTTAGCTTCAGCAATTGAGGTAATTTTATTTTGAATATCAGAATCATCTTTTGAAACTATAGAAGTATCAATATTATTTAATAAATTTATGGCTTTTGTATAGTAATCATTATTAGCTAATTCATCTGCTTCATTAAATATACTTTCTTTATAGTTACTAATACATTTTTCTATATATTCATTTGCTTTTTCTGAATAGTCTGAATCAGCAGGGATTTTCTTTAGAAAATTAAGAGCTGTTTCAAAGTTACCACTATCACAATTATCTAATCCAAGAGATAAAAGAGCTTCGTAATCTGAAGAGTCTTCAGGTTCATAACTTTCATCTAATGAAATTATAAGCTTATTTATAGATGAATTTAAGATATCATAACTTTTAATTTCATTAAGAACTATTAAAGCTTTATCTTTATTTTCATCATCTTCTGATAATGTGTCACATATATTATTAACTATTCCAGAAAAGTAAGTATTTAAATCATTATTTAATGTTTTTTTCTTTAATTTTAAATAAATATTATCACTATCAATGAGACTTTTTGCATCAGTAAAATTACAATTATTAAATTCTGAATAAAACTCACTTGTAATTTTAGAGTATTTATAATTTACATAATAGTTTAAAGTCAAAATTAATAACAGGAATGAAAAAGCTATAGTAACAATTTTAAATATATTGTTTTTTTTACGTTTTCTAAATAAATTTTGCAATGTTATACCTCCTTATAGCTATTAATAATATTTGACTAATTTTCCAATTTTAAACCTATAATTAGTAAATTTACAAAAAGTACATAAGAAAATATTGAAAATATGATATACTTAAAAGGTATAGGGGATTGTTAATTTAGAAGGTTTTAGAGAATAAAGGAGCGATAATATAAAAATGAGAAATAAATTTATTTTTAGCATAAATCCTAAGAAATATGTTTATTTAAATAAAGAAAAATTGAGTAAAGCTTTTTTGTATGTTTTATTATTATCCGTAATTATAGGGATTGTTCAAGGTGTAATGGGAGCAGTATTAATATCAGGAATAGAAAAAACTACTAAAATGATTTTAGAAGAAGATGAAGTGCAATTTGAAATGAAGGATGGAGTTTTAGATTTTAAAAACTCACCTTTAAAGGAAGAAGAAGGTCAGGCTTTATTATATATTGATACAAATAAAGATATAGATGATTTAGATTCTCTAAGAAGCATTACAGTTCATAAAGATACAGTGACTGTATTACTAAGGGATGGATTTATGGTTAAGAGTGGTTCAGAAAGTGTTACTCAAAAATATTCTGATTTAGGATTAGATTTAATCAACTTTAATAATGATTTTGTTATATCGATTATTGAAAAACTTGATATAGTAAAATATATAATAATACCTATTATGATAGTAGTTAATTTTGTTCAATTATTAATGTATGCATTATTTATATCACTAATGGGAATTTTAAGTAACCTAATTTCAAATAGAAAAATGTATTATAATAGGGTATTTAATTTAGCCTTATATTCAGTTACATTGCCAACGATAATTAATTTAATATTCCCAATAGGAGTATATTCAATTTTAATTGGAGGAATTATATTAATGTTTGGATTAAGTTTTATTAATGATAATTACTTAAAACAAACTATTGATAGGGAATAATTACAATATAAATTGTTTTATTTCTTGAAAAATTAATTTATTTGTGTTAACATAGATTTGTTAACACCATGGAGCGTTAGTTAAACGGATATAACACGCCGCTACGGACGGCGCATTAAGGGTTCGATTCCTTTACGCTCTGCCATTTAAGAACTATTGAATTTCAATAGTTCTTTTTTTGATTAAATTTCATCTTGCTAGGAAAACTAAGAATATAGTTTGAATAAAGAGGTATTAAAAATATGATCAATATTTTAATAAGTCAAATTGATGAACATAATGAAAGTAATATATTAGCAACAAAAGAGTTTAATCCTGAGGTAGTTTATCTTATTAAAGATAAATCATATGAAGATAAGGTTGATACATTAAAGAATTATTATGAAAATAATTTTAAAAATGTTAAGTTAGAACTATTTAATGTTGAAGAGGGAAATAATAAAGCTTTAGAAAAAATAATAGACAATGTAAAAGACAAGAATATAATAGTAAATTTAACTGGTGGAAAAAGAGTAAATTCATTAATTTTATTAGATATTTGCTTAAAAATGAAAATTAAAGCATTATATATTGATATTAAGAAAAAGGTTATGTATGAATTTAATAATAATGATATTTTAATTTCTAGTAAAAGTTTTGAGGATTTAGAAATTGATGATATAGTAAAGGCTTCAGGTGGAATGATTGTTGAAGATGCTTCGCAATTATGTAATAAAAAAGATTTAATATATTTTTCTGAACAAATATCAAAGAATTTACCATTATGGCATGAATATAAACAAAAATTATATGAAGCAAGTATATTTGAGCATGATTCTAATAATCAGCAAAGAATATATATACATACAGATAAATTAGATGAAAAAGAAAAAAAATTGTTAAATAAAGTGTTAGAAAAACTTGAAGAAATGAAAGAAATAACTCTAAATAAAAGTAATAATAAAATAACAGTGGATTTTTTAAATAATTATATAAAAGCATTTATTTTTAAAAGTGGAACATGGTTAGAAATAGAAACTAATAAGCTTATTAATAAAATAGAAGAAATAGATGAATCTAAAAATGGCGTTATGTTTTTATGGAATGATGATAATAAAAGTGTTAGAAATGAAGTTGATGTAGTAGCAGTAAAAGATTCTGTACCTATTTTTATTTCTTGTAAAGATAGTGATAAATATAATGAAATGGCCCTAAATGAATTAAATGTTTATGCTTCAAAGTTTGGTGGAGAAAATTCATATAAATTCTTGGTAGCAACAAAAGAGCCAATAAAATCTCCAGTAAGCATAAGAGCAAAAGAAATGGGAATCCACCTAATAATCTTCGACGGAGACGAAGATAAATTTATACGAACAATTAAAGCTATAATTTAGCTTGAACGTGTAATTACGAAAAAAAGAAGATATTATCTTTGTGGGAATTAGTGAAATCTCGCCTTGAATTTATATGGTTACTTTCATAAAGTTTTCTAAAGATTATAAACTCACCTATCGGCTCAAACATATAATCTTCTTAACGTAAACTTTATTCCAGTAACTATTAAATTCTACGGCTCGATTTCAATATTCCCTTCAATATAATATCTTCTTTTTTCTATATATACATAGTAAACTAAATTATTGCTAGAATTACCATACCACTACTTGTAGTATAAGAATTAACTGACAAGAAGAAGTTTATGTTTAAGTTAGTTCAATATGATAATAAAGAAAAAATAAATGAATTATTGGAAGGAAAATTATATTAATTCCTGGAGATAATCTATTTATTTTTTTGTTTTACTATGATGAATAACTAAATTTTTCACCAATTTTTTCTCCCATGTTGACTTTGGTTTCGAAGCCAAAGGAAGATTGAAGTAAAATATCATCGTCTATGGTTACTGTATTCTTTTTGAAGAATAAAATTGTTGTTGATCCACCAAATTTGAAGTAGCATTTTTCATCACCTTTTTTAACCTTTTGATTAGGTGTATAGCTTTGGATTATAGAACCAACACAAGTAGCACCAACTTCAACATGAATTACATCACCAAAATTTTTAGAGTGGAAAATTGACCATTCTCTTTTATTTTGACAATATAATTTAGGAACTCTCTCTAATGCTGTAGGATTAACTGAATAATAATTTCCAAGAACCTTATTTGAAGCTTCAATAGTTCCATTATCTATAAAGTGCAATCTATGATAATCAGTAGGGCATAATCTTAAAACTAAGCAAACACCACCATTATATTCTTTTGCAATTTCATCATCTTGAATTAATTCAGACAAGCTGTATGTAATTCCCTTTACTTGGATTAGTTCATTTATATCAATATTAGTATGGGCCATTAAACGTCCATCACCAGGAGAGATTAATATATTTTTATTAGTATTAATCGGTCTAGCTTCTTTTGTAAGCTTTCTAATAAAAAAATCATTAAAGCTTTTAAAGTCAGAAGGAATGGTTGGACACATATCCATATCAATATTAAAACTTGAAATAAAAGAAGGAATTTTTTTTCTACTTAATTTACTATCACAATATAATCCATATAGTTTTGAAAATATCTTTCTTTTAACAAATAGTTCTACAAAACCTTTGCCAATTGGAGATTCATATGCCCAATTAATATATTTTTCTCCAGCTACTGCTTCTGTATCGTATTTATTTGTTCTTCTATTATAAATTTGTATCATTTAATTACCTCGTATTATTTTTTATAATTAATAAAATAATATTAATTATCGTAAAGATATATTTAATTACTATTATATAATATATTAACATATTTTATTTTAATAGTTTATTAACATTAATATAAAGAAAAAATATTTGAAAGAAAAGATATAAAATAATAGAATAAACTTATAAAATATAGTTCGTGATATGGAGGAATAAGATGAGTTTGGAAATAAAAATAGTAAATGCAACAATAGATATTTTTAGAGAAAAAGGTGTTAAATTTACTATGGATGATTTGGCCAATAGACTTGGGGTTAGCAAACGTACATTATATGAGAATATAGATAGTAAAGAAACACTTTTGAATTTACTGGTAGATGAAGTATTTGATTCGGTAACTGAAAAAGGAAAAGAAGTAATTAATGATGACAGTATTGGAGACTTAGAAAAATTAAAGAGGGTACTAACTATTTTGCCAACATCTTACGATACTATAGATTATACTAAAATACATGAAGTAAAAAAGTTCTATCCTAAAATATATGAAAAAATCATATATAGATTAGATTTGACTTGGGAACAAACAGATGAATTAGTTAAGAAGTGTATTAATGAAGGATTAATTAAAAAAGTTAATATATATCTTATGAAGAGTATACTAACAGGAAGTATGAGAATTTTATTAGAAGATAATAAATTAAGAGAAGAAAAAATAGATTACTCTGAAACAATGAAGAATATTGTAGATATAATGTTTGATGGATTAGCAATTAAATAAATAAAAAGTCATAATAAAGGAGCCTATAATTTAGACTCCAATATAATGACTTTTTTTATTATTCAGCGAATTTTTCTAAGAATTCATCGTAAGACATTGATCTATCGAAAATAGATCCATCATCATTTACTCTTATAATTCTATTTGCAACTGTTTGAACGAATTGATGGTCATGAGAAGCAAATAAAACATTACTGTTATAATCTTTTAATCCATTATTTACAGCTGTAATTGATTCAAGGTCTAAGTGGTTAGTAGGACCATCTAAAATTAATACATTTGCATTAGAAAGCATCATTCTAGAAAGCATACATCTAACCTTTTCTCCCCCAGATAATACGTTAGCTTCTTTTAAAGCTTCTTCTCCAGAGAATAACATTCTTCCTAAGAATCCTCTAATATAACTTTCAGATTTTTCTTCAGAGAATTGTCTTAACCAGTCAACTAGGCTTAATGAACAATCATTAAAGAATTCAGAGTTATCTTTAGGGAAGTAAGCAGTAGTTATAGTGATACCCCATTTGAATTCACCAGCATCTGGTTCCATTTCTCCATTGATAATCTTAAATAAAGTAGTGATTGCAATTTCGTTACCAATAAAAGCAATTTTATCTTCTTTATTTACTCTGAAGCTTACGTTATCTAGAACTTTAACTCCATCAATAGTCTTAGATAAGCCTTCAACTACTAATATATCATTACCAACTTCTCTTTCAGGTTTAAATCCAACGAATGGATATCTTCTGCTTGATGGTTGAATATCATCTAAAGTAATTTTATCTAATAACTTCTTACGAGATGTTGCTTGCTTAGATTTAGAAGCATTAGCACTGAATCTTGCAATGAAGTCTTGTAATTCTTTAATTTTTTCTTCTTTTTTCTTATTTTGATCTTTAGCCATTTGAGTAGCTAATTGACTTGATTCATACCAGAAATCATAGTTACCAACATATAATTTAATCTTACCAAAGTCAACGTCAGCCATGTGAGTACAAACTTCGTTTAAGAAATGTCTATCATGTGATACAACTATAACTGTTCCTTCAAAGTCACCTAAGAAGTTTTCAAGCCATTTAATTGATTTTATATCTAAGTGGTTAGTAGGCTCGTCTAGGATTAATATTCCTGGGTTACCGAATAAAGCTTGAGCAAGTAATACTTTAACCTTTTCAGCACCAGTTAATTCAGACATTAATTTGTAGTGAGCATCAGTTCCGATTCCTAATCCTTGTAATAAAGATGATGCTTCTGATTCTGCTTCCCAACCGTTTAATTCAGCAAATTCACCTTCTAATTCAGCAGCTTTAATTCCGTCTTCATCTGAAAAGTCTGGCTTAGCATATAAAGCATCTTTTTCCTTCATTATAGTATGTAATCTTTCATTACCCATTATAACTGTTTCTAAAACAGGGAATTCATCATATTTGTAGTGGTCCTGATTTAAAACAGACATTCTTGTATTTGGAGCAATTACAACTTCACCAGTATTTGGCTCAACTTCTCCAGATAATATTTTTAAAAATGTAGATTTACCAGCACCATTAGCACCGATAACACCATAACAGTTACCAGGAGTAAATTTTATATTAACATCTTCAAATAATTTACGAGACCCGTATCTTAAACTTACATTTAAAACATTTATCACTCAACATACCTCATTTCATTTATTATTCTTTCGATATTATAACATAAAAATTTTAACTTTGTATTAAAATATACAATAAATAAACTAGTGAATTAGTGAGAAATTTACAAAAAAAATCATTGTAAAAATTTTATATACAAAAAATGATTTATTAGCATAAAAAAGAAGGGGGAAATTAAGTATGTAAAAATAAAGAAAAATGCTTATAATAAAAGAGATTATAAGCATTTTTCTTTATAAAAAGTATTTATTTAAATCTTCAAAAGTTTTTATATTAAATATATCTAAAGCAATATTAATAACTTCATTGTTTTCTAAGGATTCTAGTTTATCAATATATTTTTCAGAAAGTGTTCCTAGTCTGTGTGTTAGTAGTTGCATTAATAATAAATGTTGACCACGCTCTATTCCGGCTTCAACGCCTTCTTCGTAAGAATCAAAACTAAACATATAATATAAACCTCTCTTATAAAAATTATATTACATAAGTAAAGACACAGATAAAGTGACTTAAACTTCCTAGTAATATGAAGATATGAAATATTTCATGGAATCCCCATTTACCAATTCTTAATTTTTCGGGTTTAACTCCATAAATTACACCACCAATTGTATAAAGAACACCACCAAGTACTAGCCAAAATAAGCTTATTCCAGGTAATACTGCTGTTAATGGTTTTATCATAAATAAAGCAGCCCAACCCATTCCTATATACATTGCAGTTTGAAGCCATCTAGGACAATCAAACCAGCAAAGTTTAAATGTAATACCAAGCACAGCTATAGTAACCATTATTATAAACATTGTAATTCCTAATTTACCGCCTATAGAAATTAAACAAAATGGAGCATATGAACCAGCAATTAAAACAAAAATCATTGAATGATCTAGTTTTTGAAAAATTGAAATAACTTTTTCGTTTGAAGTTATCCCATGATACGTTCCAGAAGTTGTATATAAAAGAATTAAACTAATTCCAAAAATAATTACAGATAATATGGCAGTAGTTGTTGGATTAGATGATATTACCTTAGCTAGCATAGCAATTAAAGCAATTAGTGATAATCCAGCACCAGCAAGATGAGTTATAGCATTAATAGGTTCCCTTAATTTTTTGTACATATAAAAAAACACCTCTCAATTCAATAAGTAGTTTTCAAAACTACATGATATTATATTAATATTATTTGTTATATGTGCAGTATAGTCAAAGTTTATTTTAGGAGATTTAAGGAAATTATCAGTAAATACATCTGTTTTTCTTGCAAATATTAGAAAATACTATTATTATTAAAATATAATAGTGATAACAAGTAGTTTTCAAAACTATATGGAGGATGTTATGGATATAATAGAAATATTAAATAGTTTACCGTTAGAAAGTAATATTAAGTTAGATGAAGTACCTGAAATAGATTTATATATGGATCAAGTAATACAATTGTTTGAATCAAAATTAAGCAATCAAAAAAGAAATGATGATGAAAAAATATTAACAAAGACAATGATTAATAATTATGCTAAAGGGAAGTTATTATTGCCAATAAAGAATAAGAAGTATTCAAAAGAACATATTATATTAATGTCTTTAATTTATAATTTAAAAGGAGCTTTATCAATAAATGATATTAAGCTTTCATTAGATAAAATAATAAGTAAATCAGAAGATGGGAATTATCCATTAAGAGAATTATATTCGAGCTTTTTAAAAGAGTGTGCTAATGATGAAAGTAATTTTAAAATAGATGTAAGCACAAGATTTGAAAATATAAGCAATATAGTTGACGGAAATGAAAAATTAGATGGAGATTTTGAAAAGAAATTTTTACTATTATGCTCTCTAGTAAATATGAGCAATATGTATAGAAGGATGAGCGAAAAATTAATTGATGAATTTTTTACTGAACAGGAGTAATATATGAGAAATTCAAGTGATTTAAAAAGAGAATTAGATAGAATTGATGGTCGTGGATATAAATCATATAAGGATTTAGAGGGACAATATAGTTTTAATAATTATATATTGAGTATAGACCATGTTCAAGGAGACCCATTTGCATCACCATCAAGAGTAAGAGTGATAGTAAATAGACACTTCAATAAATTTCCTGGGGAATTATTTGACGAAAAATATAAAACAGTAGCATTATGTGATTTTTTAACTAGATTATTTAGTAAAAATATTTATAAATATGGAGAAAAAATATTTGGATCAGGAAAAAGTGGACTTATAGAAATAAGTAGATGTCCACAACAAATATTAGAAAGAACTTCAGTAATAATAGATAACGAAAAAATAGAGGCAAGATTTTACGTTGGATTCCCTGCTAAGGGAAGAAGTGTATTATCAAGAGAATTAGAAAAGATATTATTTAATGTTTTACCTAATATAGTTGAAAATACATTGATTTATAATAAAATAAACACTAAAGCTTTAAGTGATAGAATAAAATTAGTTGAAGATCAAGAATTTATAAGAAATGAGCTTGAAAATAGAAATCTTGTTGCTTTTGTTGGTAATAATTCTATATTACCAAGAGAAAGTGGAGTTTCACAAAAACCTTTAAAAGATGGGAAAAAGTTTATTTCACCTAAAGAATTGGAAGTAGAATTTAGTACACCAAATAGAGGGATAATTAAAGGTATGGGTATACCAAAAGGAATAACTCTAATAGTTGGAGGAGGATATCATGGTAAATCAACATTGCTTAGGGCATTAGAGCTTGGTGTATATAATCATATAGAAGGTGATGGTAGAGAGTTCGTTATTACAGATGATAGTGCATTAAAGGTTAGAGCTGAAGATGGAAGAGCAATAACTAAAACAGATATATCATTATTTATCAATAACTTACCTAATGGAAAAGATACTAAGAGTTTTTATACTGAAAATGCAAGTGGAAGTACATCACAAGCTGCAAATATCATTGAAGGAATTGAAAGTGGAACAAAGCTATTTTTAATTGATGAAGATACATCAGCAACTAATTTTATGATTAGAGATAGAATAATGCAACAGCTTGTAGCTAAAGATAAAGAGCCAATAACTCCTTTTATTGATGTAGCAAAGAGTCTTTATAACGAAAAAGGAATATCTACTATATTAGTTGCAGGAAGTTCAGGAGACTTTTTTGATATTGCAGATTTAGTTATTCAAATGGATAATTATGAACCTTTTGAGGTTACTGAAAAGGCTAAGTCTTTAAGTAAGGGATCAACTGAACATAATAAAGATTTAAATATTGATATTAATTTTAATAGGGTAATTCTTAAAGGAACAATAGAAAGTGGACCTAAAGGTGTAAAGATAAAAACATTAGGTAAGGATGGAATTTCTATTAACAGAGAAAATATAGATTTACGTGCTGTGGAGCAAATCGTAGATAGTGAACAATTAAATACTATTGGAGCTATTATGAAATATGTTGAAAATAAATTAATGGGAAAGGATTTAACATTAATTGAAATAACAGATAAAATAATTGAAGAATTAAATAAGAATCTTATTAACATTGATAATATTAAAGGTGGACATGGAAGCTTGGCTATGGTAAGAAGGCAAGAAATTATATGTGCATATAATAGATATAGAAAAATAAAAATAAAATAATTTTGAATAAATGGAAAAAATATCTAGCATATTTTTAAGATATATGGTAATATTAATATTGTTAAGTTAATAATTAACAATATGGCTTGTTGGTCAAGAGGTTAAGACGTCACCCTCTCACGGTGAAATCAGGGGTTCGATTCCCCTACGAGTCACCATTATCAAGGATTAGGGAGTTAAACAATTTTGTTTGCTCCTTTTTTTTATTTGATAGAGTATCCGTTGTAACACTCCCACATATTTAGATAGGAAATAATAGCAGATATGATTCTAGACTAGGTGATATTAGGGTGTAACGAATTTTAACCTTAAGGTGGAAATAAAGCTCTATTTTAAGGTTAGAATTCAGTTTATAAAAAAAGCTGCCAATATGGCAGCTTAAATATCTAATATATAAAGTTTGCGATTAGAACTATAACTGGTAAAGTTATTAATGTTCTTTCAATAAATATTATAATTAATTCTTTTATATTTACTGGAATTTTAGAACCAAGTAAAACTCCACCAACTTCAGACATATATACAAGTTGAGTTACAGAAACTGCAGCAACTATAAATCTTGTCATTTCACTAGTTATTGTTGTTGAAGCAACAACTGAAGGAAGTAACATATCTGCAAATCCAACAACTAATGTTTGAGAAGCTTGAACGGCTTCAGGTACTTGTAATAATTGAAGTATTGGAATAAATGGTACTCCAAGGATTTTAAATAGTGGAGTGTAAGTAGCTATTATAAGAGCTATTGTTGCCATACACATAACAACAGGAAGAACTCCAACCCACATATCTAAGACATTCTTAGCACCATCAGCAAAAAATTCTTTTATACTAGAATTCTTTCTTGCTTTTGTTATAGCTTGTTCATATCCCCATGATAAAGATGTATATCCTTCAGGAATAGATTCATCTATTTTATTAGTTTTACCATTATAATATGTATCTTTCTTTTTTGATAAAGGATATATTCTTGGTACTATTACGGCTGCAACTATTCCAGCAAAGGTAACAGTTAAATAAAATGGTACAAATATATTTCCAAGACCAACAGTATTTATTACTACTAAGCTAAATGTAATTGAAACTGCAGAGAATGTAGTACTTATAGTTGCAGCTTCTCTTTCAGTATAAAATCCATCTTCATATTGTTTATTAGTTAGCATTATTCCTAAAGTACCATCACCTAACCAAGAAGTAATACAGTCAATTGAAGAACGACCAGGTAATTTAAATACAGGTCTCATTATTTTAGTTAATAATGATCCAAAGAACTCTAATAGACCAAAGTTAAGTAATAACGGTAAGAATAATCCTGCAAATAAGAATATAGAAAATAATACAGTTAAAAGATCATTCAATACAAAAGCACCAGTATCACCGCTTATTATCATTTGAGGACCTATTTGGAATGCAGCAAGAACCCCAAATATACCACCTAATACTCTAGAAACTAACCATAGTGGTGTAGTGGTAAATAATGAGCTTAAAATCTTATTGTTAGTGATAAATTTAGGCTTAACAATTGTTGCTATTAAACTAAGTATAGCTGAAATAGCCATTGTACCTGTAATTATATATACTAAATATTCACCAAGAAAATTTACTAACATTCCAGAAAAAATAGCTATTGGAATTGTTACATCACCTTCATATTTTATTGGAATCATAAATAATAAGACACCAATTATAGAAGGAATGATGAATTTTAAATTATCTTTTAAAGTAAATTTACTTTTATTATCATCAAATGGTTTTAATTTTGAAACTTCCATTTTTTCTCCTTTATACATAAAAATTTATAATTATTCATCTATATTCATTCTAAATGCAAAAATATTAAAAATCAATATTTTTAATGCATAAAAATTAAAAAAAGGACTGGAAATTTTAATTTTTATGCAGATATATTAAATTTTATGTATTTTTTATTCAAGTATATAGAAGGTAATTATTTAATAAGGAAGCAAAGAGAATAAATGTAAAGGAAGTTTTTATGGTAAATAATAATAAAGATAATTATAATAGAGAGATAACAGTCTAAGGTTCAGGAGATGATTAAGGTGAATTATAGGGAACAGATTAAAGAATGCAGTAGAATAGTAGTTAAAGTAGGAACGTCAACACTTACTTATGATAATGGAAATATAAATTTAACAAGAATAGAAAAGTTGACAAGAGTACTATCAGATTTAATGAATTCTGGAAAAGAAGTTGTGTTAGTTACATCAGGAGCAGTTGGTGTTGGAGTTAACAAGCTTAAATTAAAGGAGAAACCAAAGAGTATAAAAGAGAAACAAGCAGTAGCTGCAGTAGGTCAGTGTGAGCTTATGCATATATATAGTAAGTTTTTTGGAGAATATAGTCATGTTGTTGGGCAAGTGTTATTAACAAGAGATGTTGTTGAGGATGATCATATAAGAGAAAATGTTGTTAATACATTTGAAACTTTATTAGAAAATGGAATAATACCAATAGTTAATGAAAATGACACAGTTGCCATAGATGAAATAGAAAATATAGTTAGATTTGGTGATAATGATAATTTATCTGCAATAGTAGCTCAATTAGTTTGTGCAGACTTATTAATTATACTATCTGATATAGATGGATTTTATGATTCAGATCCAAGAAAAAATCCAGATTCTCAGCTTATAAAAACAGTAGAAGAAATTACACCTGAGCTAGAAGCATGTGCAGGTGGTGCTGGAAGTTCGCTTGGAACTGGAGGAATGGCTACAAAGTTAACAGCAGCTAAAAGAGCTACAAGTGCTGGATGTAATATGGTATTAGCTAATGGTGATAATCCATCAATATTAATGGACATTACATCAGGTAAAGAGATTGGAACATTATTTATAAAGAAATAAGAATGTAGAGAGGAGTTAAGTAATAATGAATGAATTAATTATTAAAGGAAAAAAAGCTAAAGAAGTATCTTTCATACTAGGAAATTTAAGTACTGGAGAAAAAAATAATGGATTAAATGCTATGGCTGATTTTTTAGTTAATAATAAGGAAGAAATTATTAATGCTAATAAAATTGATTTACAAGCAGCAATAGAAAAAGGTACATCTAAATCTATGCTTGATAGATTAGCTTTAAATGAAGAAAGAATAGAAGGAATGGCAAATGGATTAAGACAAGTTTCTGCACTTCCAGATCCAGTTGGAGAAGTCTTAGGAATGTGGACTAGACCTAATGGATTGCAAATAGGTCAAAAAAGAGTTCCTTTAGGAGTTATAGGAATAATATATGAGGCAAGACCAAATGTAACAAGTGATGCAGCAGGATTATGCTTTAAAGCTGGTAATGCAGTTATTTTAAGAGGTGGAAGTGAAGCTATTAACTCTAATAAGGCTATAGTTAAGGTTTTAAGAGAAGGACTTAAATCTATAGATCTTCCAGAAGATGCAATTCAATTAGTAGAAGATACTAGCAGAGAAGTAGCAACTGAAATGATGAAATTAAATGAATATATAGATGTTTTAATTCCAAGAGGAGGAGCAGGGCTTATTCAAGCTGTAGTCAGAAATGCAACTGTACCAGTAATTGAAACTGGAACAGGTAATTGTCATATATATGTTGATGAATTTGCAGATTTTGAAATGGCTAAGAATATTGTATTAAATGCAAAGACTTCAAGACCATCTGTATGTAATGCTGCTGAAAAGTTATTAGTTCATGAAAAAATAGCTAAGGAGTTTATGCCAATTATTTTAAAAGCTTTAAGAGATAAAGAAGTTGAGGTTAGAGGTGATGAAACATCTATAGCTTATGATTCTTCAATAATAAAGGCTAATGACGAAGAATGGTATAATGAATATTTAGATTATAAAATTGGAGTTAAGGTAGTAAAGAATATAGATGAAGCAATAAGCTTAATTAATCACTTTGGTTCAGGTCATTCAGAAGCAATAGTTACTAAAGATTACGAAAACTCACAAAAATTCTTACAGAAGGTAAATGCAGCTGCTGTTTATGTAAATGCATCAACTAGATTTACAGATGGAGAAGAATTTGGATTTGGAGCAGAAATAGGAATCAGTACACAAAAGCTTCACGCAAGAGGCCCTATGGGACTTAAAGAACTTACAACTATTAAATACATTATCTACGGAAACGGACAGATAAGATAAGTGAGCCTCCAAATTTTAATTTGGTCAGGCGAACTTACTCAGCCGACATAAGGAGGCAGAGTTTCAATAAACGCCTCCAAATTTTAATTTGGTTAGGCGAACTTACTCAGCTGACATAAGGCGGCAGAGTTTCATTTGTGATATTTCATTAAAAATATGTAGAAAATCAGTTAATTAGGAGTTTTTATCTAAAAAACAATGTACAAATTTTGAAATCAATACATATCATATAGTAGAAGAAATAGTCGAGAAGGAATAATATATGGCCTATGTATTGATTTTTTGTTTAATAGTAGCGCTAATTGTTCTTAGCATATTTGTAGTAATGGACATGTATGGCAATAAGTACATTTTAGACATGAAAGACCTTCCGATAGATTGTGATACAGTAATTATTTTAGGTGCTGGTATAAGACCTGATGGAAATCCTTGTGATTTATTGGCAGATAGGTTAGATACGGGTGCTAAAGTATATGTAAGAAGAATATGCAAAACTATTTTGTTAACTGGTGATAATAGTGGTGAGAATCACAATGAACTTGCTGTTATGAAAAACTGGATTATGAAAAATTACACTGAAGAGAATATTAGAGAATCAGATTTATTAATAGATAATTGTGGTTTTTGTACTTATGATAGTATGAAGAGGGCAAAGAATATATTTAATATTAATAGAGCTATAATATCAACTAATAGATATCATTTGCCAAGAGCCATATTTATTGCAAGAAGATTTGGAATTGAAGCATATGGGATAGCCTCTGATATGAGGGAATACGATAGAATGAAGAAATATAAGAGAAGAGAGCGTTTAGCTCAAATTAAAGATTTCTTTTTATGCCTTATAAAGATATATTAATGTAGGGAAAGTAGATAGATTTGTGTAAAAAACAAATCTATCTACTCTTTTTTTGTATGATTAGTTGGTAGATTTGGAATA
>NZ_JAASHD010000037.1:0-36420 GCF_019734375.1 Clostridium sp. K04 | reverse complement strand
GTTCCCTTACCGCATCTAGGACATTTAGGATTATTTAGTTTAGGACGTCCGTCACCGTCGTCTATGGCGAATTGGCGCTTACACTGCTTACATTGATACTTTTGTTTAGCCTGCTTATTCATACCAAACTTGTATAGTTTATCAGAATTACAGCGTGGGCATTTTATATTAGTTTTGCTCATTGTTCTTCTCTCCTTTTCGAAGGGGGTATTATTTAGTATCGCAAACTTATTGTATTTCCTTAGGTTGAGAAGAGCAATGTTCATATAACTTAACAGATCGTCATTTATAGTAGGGGGAAATTATATTTTATCATAAATTATATAATAATAAAAATATAATTAAATATATACGTAAAAATATATTTAATCACAATAGAAAAATGAAATAAAATGTAGAAGGTTGTATTAAATGAATTCCTACAATATTATATATATGGAAGTATAAATTAAAAAGATTTATATTAATTATTAAAAAATTTAATTGTATAAAAGTAATGATTAAAATTGTATTTAGTATTATAATGAAAAAGTTAAGGGAGGATACTTCCTTAATTTTTTTGTTAAGAGAATTGGGAAAATATATAAAATCGTATCTTAGAAATGTGGTGATTAAGTGTTAGGTCTTATAGGAATAAGAAAAAATGTTGATATAAACATAAGAGAAAGATTGGCAATTGCATTAAGTAAGCAATCTAAGGCAGTAAAAGAATTAAATAAACTATATGAAGAAGTCGTAATAATAAGCACATGTAATAGGACAGAAATTTATATTTCAGGATGCTTAGAAAGTGAAGAGGATATAAGAAAAATATTTGAAGTATTAGACTGGGATATTTCACTTTTAGAGTATACCTTTTATCTTGAAGGAATAAGTGTAGCTAAGCATTTATTAGAAGTAGTTTGTGGTTTTCACTCTAAAATATTAGGAGAAGATCAAATATTAGGACAAATAAAACTAGCATATGAGTTAAGTTTGGAGAATAAGGCTATACACACAAAGCTTTTAAGATTATTTGAAGAAGCAATAAGTTGTGGAAAAAAATTTAGAACAGAAAGCAAATTGTATGAAATACCAGTATCAGCATCATCTATTGCAGTAAAGGAAGTTGAAGAATTTGGTGCAAGTAGTATTATGGTATTAGGATATGGCACAATAGGTAGTTTAGTAGTTAAATATGCATTGGGTAGTAAGTTTAATAAAGTATTTATTGTTGTAAGAAATAAGGGGAAGGTCCCAGATTTAAAAGATGACAGAGTAGAGATTTTAGACTTTAATGAATATAAAGATGTTATTAATGAGGTAGATGCAGTTATAAGTTGTACAGCAGCTCCTCACGTTGTTATAAAAAATGATTATATAAATAATAATGGAAAAGAAATTATGTTAATTGATTTAGCACTACCAAGAGATATTGATGAAGCTTTATCACAAAATGAAAGAGTAACTTTACTAGATATAGATACTATAAGCAAACTAGATGTAGATAATAAAAAATTAAGAAATGAAAAAATGAATGAGTATAAATTTTTAGTTGATGAATATTTAAATGAATACAAAAATTGGTTAAATATTCGAGAAGTTACATATTATATACATGAAATGAAGAATACAGGAAATAGTGTTATAGAAAGTAGAGTTAAGTCTTTTGAGCATAAATGTAAAGATAAGAGAGATATTGAGTTAGCTACAACTTTAATAAAGAGTACTTCAGACTATTATGTAAATAGAGCTATAAAATTATTAAAGGAAGAAAAGTTAAAAGGACGTGAAAATGAATGTCTGAATATTCTAAAGCAAATCTTCATGGAGAATTAAGTTATGCACCTATAACGTTTTTTGGAGAAAAACTTAAAATTGGAGTAATAGGGGCAGGGCGAGGTGCATTAATAAAGGTAAGGAACTTTTATAATAAAGGTAGTAATATAGAAGTTTTAGCATTAGATTTCTTAGAAGACTTTTATAAGTTTAATAGGGATAAAGTAAAGCTAATAAAGGGAAAGTATAATAAGGACTTTATATTAGATAAGCATATAATAATAATTGCTATTGATAATAATGATGTAATTAATGAAATAAAAGATGATTGTAAAAAATTATGTAAAATTTATATCAATTCATCAAACTTTAAGGATGGAATGGGAGTAATACCTGTTACAAGAGAAAGTGAATTTATTACTGTAGCAGTTAATACTAAGGTAGGGAATCCAAGGGGGTCAGTAATGGTAGCAGAATCTATTACTGAATCTTTGGGAGAATTTGATGAATATATAAGACTAACAGGAGAAATAAGAAATTGCTTATTTTTAGATAAAGAAATTAAAGATGATTTATTAAAATTTATAAATTCAAGTGATTGTAAATTTTTTTATGATAAAGGTAAAATTTATAAAGTATTAAAATTGTTTTATAATGAAGAGATAGTTAGGAAGATAAAATCCTTAAGAAAGGAAGAGTAATATATGGAATTAATTTTAGCTACTAGAAAAAGTGCATTAGCTCAAACTCAAACTGAAACAGTAATGAAACTATTGAAGGATAAAGAAAACATTGATAGTAAAAAGCTTTTAGTAGTTACAGAAGGAGATAAAAGGCTTGATGTATCACTAAATAAAATCGGTGGTAAAGGATTATTTACAAAAGATATAGAAATTGCATTATTAGAAAAGAGAGCTCATGCTGCAGTTCATTCAATGAAGGATGTACCGTATGAAATGGGAGAGGATTTTGAGTTAATAGCAATGCCAGAAAGAGAAGATGTTAGGGATGTATTAGTCTGTAGTAGTGGATTGAAATTAGATCAGCTACCTAATGGAGCAATAATAGGAACTAGTAGTATAAGAAGAGCAGCTCAAATAAAATCTATAAGAAATGATTTAAATATAGTTCCTATAAGAGGAAATGTTGGAACAAGATTAGAGAAAATGAAAAATGAAGGTATGGATGGAATAATACTTGCAGCTGCAGGATTAAAAAGATTAGGTATGGAAGATATAATTACTGAATATTTAAATCCAGAAATATTTGTTCCAGCAGTTTCACAAGGAGCACTTGGAATTGAGTGCTTAAAAAATGGTGAGTATAATAAATATTTTAGAGAATTAGATAATAAAGATGTAAGAGTAACTGTAGAGGCTGAAAGAAGCTTTATGAGAGAATTAAATGGTGGATGCCATAGTTTAATTGGTGCATATGCAACTCTTGATGGAAATGATATATATATTATTGGAACATATGAAGTAAATGGTACAATAGTTAAAAAGGATATTTTAGGTAAAAAAGAAGATAATATTGAGCTAGGAAGAAAGTTAGCTCAAAAAATATTAAAAGCATAAAAGTACTAATGATATAACAGAATTTAATGAAGGTAGGAATTAAATATGAATGGAAAAGCTTATATTATAGGGACTGGACCGGGAGATGAAGAATTATTAACTGTAAAGGCAGTAAAGGTATTAAAAAAATGTACAGCAGTACTTTATGACAGATTAGTTTCTAATAACATTTTAAATTATTTAAATGATGATTGTTTAATTTATTATTGTGGAAAGGAACCAGGTGCTCACTATAAGACTCAAGAAGAAATAAATGAAATGATAGTGAAACTTGTAAAAGAAGGACATATAGTTGGAAGAGTTAAAGGTGGAGACCCATATGTTTTTGGTAGAGGTGGAGAAGAAGTTTTAGCTCTTGAAGAAGAAGGACTATGTTTTGAAGTAATACCAGGTGTAACTTCACCAATAGCTGTATTAAATTATGCAGGTATACCAATAACTCATAGAGGAATTGCACAAAGTTTTCATATTGTAACTGGAATGACAGGAACAAATGAAAAGCTTAATTGGGAAGCTCTTGCAAAAGAAAAAGGAACATTAGTATTTATGATGGGGCTTGAAAATATAGAAAGAATAGTATCAAATCTAATTACTAATGGAAAAGATAAAGAAACATCTGCAGCAATTGTAATGAGAGGAACATCATCAAAGCAAAGAAAAGTAATAGGAACTTTAGAGAATATTACTGATAAGGCCAGAGAGGCTCAGCTTAAGTCTCCATGTATTATAGTTGTAGGAGAAGTTGTTAATTTAAATGAAAAACTATCTTGGTATGAAGAAAAACCTTTATTTGGTACGAATGTCTGTATTACTAGATCAAGAGAACAAAGTTCAAGCTTAAAAAGTTCTTTAAGTGATTTAGGAGCAGAAGTAACTGAAATTAATTCTATTAAAATTAAATCAACTAAAGAAAACTTAAAAGAATATTTAGATAAGTTACCAGAATATGATCATATTATTTTAACTTCAGTAAATGGAGTTAATAATTTTTTTGATTATTTAATTGAAACAGGATACGATGTTAGAAATATAAAAGCTAAATTTTCTGTTGTTGGAAAGGCTACAAAAAAGGCATTAATAAATAGAGGAATAGTACCTTTTATTATGGCAAGAGAATTTGTAGGTGAAGGATTATTTAAAGTATTAGAGCCACATTTAGTTAAAGGAGAAAAAGTTTTAATTCCATGTTCATCAAGTAGCAGAAGTTATTTATATGATGAAATAAGTGCATTAGGATTACATGTAGATAGAGTTCATACTTATGATACTGTTTGTGGAACTGTAAAAAATAAGAGAGTATTTGATGAAGTAGATTATGTATTATTTACAAGTCCTAGCACAGTAACTAATATGATTGATATGTTAGGAATAGAAGCTATAAGAGAGAAGAAGCTTATTGCAATAGGACCACAAACAGCAAAAGCAATAAATGCAAATAATATGGAATGCTTTGTATGTAGGAAGCACTCAGAAGAAGGATTCCTTAAGGAAATAATAGAATTCAAGGAGGCAGAAAATGTTTAGAAGAGGGAGAAGGTTAAGAACAAATTCTGTAATAAGAAATTTAGTTAGGGAAAATTCATTAAGTGTAGATGATTTTATTTATCCAGTATTCGTGGTTGAAGGTAATAATATAAAGAGAGAAATAAGTTCTTTAAAAGGCAATTACCATTGGTCAGTAGATAAATTAGATGAATTAGTTAAAGAGTTAAATGAAGCAAAGGTTAAATCAGTAATTTTATTTGGTATTCCTGATCATAAGGATTGTGTTGGTAGCGAAGCTTATAATGATAATGGTATAGTACAAAAAGCTATTAGAAGATTAAAAGAACTTAATAGTAATTTATATATAATTACAGATGTTTGTATGTGTGAATATACTGATCATGGTCATTGTGGTATTTTAGATAATCATAATGTTAATAATGATAAAACTTTAGTATATTTAGGTGAAATTGCTTTATCTCATGCTAAGGCTGGAGCTGATATGGTTGCTCCTTCAGATATGATGGATGGAAGAATAGGATATATAAGAGAAGTTTTAGATAAAAACGGATTTGAAAGTTTACCTATAATGAGTTATGCAGCTAAATATTCATCAGCATTTTATGGACCATTTAGGGAAGCGGCAGGTTCTGCACCAAGCTTTGGAGATAGAAAGGGATATCAAATGGACCCAGCAAATTCTAGAGAAGCAATGGCAGAAATTGAAGCAGATTTAAATGAAGGTGCAGATGTAATAATGGTTAAACCTGCAATGTCGTATTTAGATATAGTAAAAGAAGCAAGAGACAAAATTAATGCTCCTATTTGTGTTTATAATGTAAGTGGTGAATATGCTATGGTTAAAAATGCTGGTGAAGCAGGATTAATTAATGAAAAATTAGTTGCATTAGAAATGCTTTTATCAATGAAAAGAGCTGGTGCTAAGATGATAATAACTTATTATGCATTAGAGGCAGCTAAATGGCTTAAGGAGGATGAATAATATGTCTAATAAAGAAATTTTTGAAGAATCAAAGAAGTATATGCCTGGAGGAGTTAACTCTCCAGTAAGAGCATATAGAGATATGGGAATAGATCCTCCAGTAATGAAGTCAGGAAAAGGGGTAATATTAACTGATGAAGATGGTAAGGATTATATAGATTTTGTACTTGCATGGGGACCTATGATTTTAGGGCATTCTAATGAAGATGTAGTAACTGCAATTAAAGAAATATCAGAGTCAGCAATTGCGTTTGGAACACCAACTGATTTAGAACTTAAAATGAGTAAGTTCTTATGTGAGGAAATGGATAATGTTGAAATGGTTAGATTTGTTAACTCAGGTACAGAAGCTACAATGAGTGCTATAAAACTAGCTAGAGGATATACAGGTAAAAATAAAATAATTAAATTTGCTGGATGTTATCATGGACACTTTGATGGCTTTTTAGTTGAAGCAGGATCAGGTGTATTAACTGAAGGAATAGCTGGTTGTTTAGGTATACCAAATGATAGTATTAAAAATACTTTAGTTGGCGTATATAATGATATGGAGCAAGTTAGATCTTTATTTGAAGCATATGGAGATGATATTGCTGCAGTAATTATTGAGCCAGTTGCAGGTAATATGGGAGTAGTTAAGGCTGAAGATGAATTTATGGAAACTTTAAGAGTATTATGTGATGAATATGGTTCATTATTAATATTTGATGAAGTTATGAGTGGATTTAGAGTTGCTTATAAAGGGGCTCAAAGTTTATTCAATGTTAAGCCAGACTTAATTACTTATGCAAAGATAATAGGGGGAGGACTTCCTTGTGGTCTTTATGGTGGTAGACGTGATATAATGGAAAAATTATCACCTGTAGGCGGAGTATATCAGGCTGGTACTATGTCAGGAAATCCAGTTGTTATGGCAGCTGGAATGGCGACTTTAAATATATTAAAAGCAAATCAAGGAATTTATGATCATATAAATAAATTAGGTGAAAAGCTTCAAAATGGAATTGAAGATATTGCAAGAGAAAAGGGAATTAAATTAACAGTTAATAGAGTTGGGGGAATGATGACTGTATTCTTTACAGATAGAAATCCTGTTAGAACTTATGAAGATGCAAAAAGCTGTGATTTAGAAATGTTTAGAAAATATTTCTTGCATATGAATAAAAATGGATTCAATATACCACAATCTCAATTTGAATCAATGTTTTTAAGTGCAGTTCATACTGAAGAACACATAGATAAATTCTTAGAAACATTTAAAAGATTTCAACCATAAGGGAATTAAATAGTTAATAGTCTTTAGATAGTTAAGGGTTAATAGTTTTGAGTTAATAGTTGGGGAGTTTCAAAAAATATTATAAATTCAGCCTAAGTAGAATTTATTAATTAACTCTTAACTCTTAACTAAAAAAAGGGGGGATTTTATGAGTAAAGCAATAGTTTTAGTAGCGTTTGGAAGTGCAAATTTAGAGGGGATTAAACAAAGTATAGGTTTATTAGAGCAGGATTTAAATGAATATTTTGATGGAGAGTATACAGTACTTAAGGCTTTTACATCAAATAAAATAATTGAACTTTTAAAAGAAAGACATGATTATATTATTCCACATTTAAGTAAGGCATTATTTAACTTAGTTAACCAAGGGTATGAAGAAGTTATAATACAGCCATTACACATAATGAGTACTAGTGATATAAAACGTATAGAAGAAGTTGTTGATGAATATAAATACTCTATGAAAAGAATAGTGGTTTGTAAAACTTTATTTTCTAATGAAGAAGAAGTACTAATAAAAGAAAGTAAGGAAATAGCAAATATAATTTGTGATGATTCAGAGAAAAGTGACATATTATTAGTTGGGCATGGATCTAAGAAAAACTCAAATAAAATATATGATATTATTGCAGAATCAGTGAGAGAGAAGTGTAATAAAAGAGTTTATTTAGCAACTTTAGAAGGTGAAAAAACTTTAGATTTAGCAATTGAAGAAATACTAAAAGATGATACTAAAAAAATAGTATTGAAGTCTTTATTTATAATTCCAGGAAAGCATGTAATTGATGATATATTAAATAGTAATGATTCATGGAGTGAAAAATTAAAATCCAAAGGTATAGAGATAACTATTGGTAAAAAGTCATTATTACAGTATGAAAAAATAAGAGAAATGTATATTAAAAGAATAAATAAAATAATTGAAAGTTAATAAAAGTTTAGAACTCTAGTTAGATTAATAAGATTTAACTAGGGTTTCTTATTTATAAAATTAATTGATTATTGAAGTAGAATATAGATATTAATTTTGACTATACAATTAATAAAATATAAGTTTTTTTAATCATTATTTTTATTTGTTTAAAAAGTAAACCTTTATATTAATAGTTTGAGGAATTTTAAAAGTATGGGATTTTTCGTTTGAAAAAAGTAGAAAAAAGTTGTATCATATATAATTGTGATAAAAAAATACAAAGATTATAAATTAGGTAGAGGTGTAGAAATGTATAAGAGAGAAATTGATAATTTAACTCACTCTGCAGAAGTAAAAATTGGCTTATTTAATAAGAGTATAGCTAAATATTTAACATCTGCATTCTTAGGAAGCTTTTTTGTAAGCTTAGGAATTATGTTAATTTATACAATTGGCGGAACAATGCATCATGCAGGCGTTGAAACTTACAAAATATTAATGGGAGCATGCTTTGGTGTTGCTTTAACTTTAGTATTTATGTGTGGTGGAGATTTATTTACTAGTAATGCAATGATAATGACTATTGGAGCTTTAGAAAAGAAAGTAACTTGGTTAGATGCATTAAAGATTTGGATTGCAGTTTGGTTTGGTAACTTAATAGGTGGTGTTGTAGGGGCATTACTATATGTACAAGCTGGACTTGCTAGCGGTAAAAGTGAATATATTGGAGAATTTATTGTAAACAATGTTGCAACAAAGATGAATACACCAGGAATGGAATTATTCCTAAGAGGTTTATTATGTAATGTATTAGTTTGTTTAGCAACTTGGTGTGCATATAAATTAAAAGAAGAAACAGCAAAAATACTAATGATATGGTGGTGTTTATTCACATTTATAACTGCTGGATTTGAACATAGTGTTGCAAATATGGGATTCTTAACTATGGGATTATTATTACCTCACGGAGCAGATGTTACTATTATGGGCATGGTTCATAACTTACTTTGGGTTTCATTAGGTAACTTTGTTGGTGGAGTATTATTTGTAGGTTTACCATATTACTTTATAACAAAAGAAAAGAAAAATTCTTAATAATATTATTGATGGCAGCTATTAATCTTAGCTGTCATTTTTTTGTAAAAATTAAAGTTGACTAAAATAGTAAGAAATAATATTGACAAATAATTATTATTAGTTGATAATATTATTTAGGGAAACCTATAAATACATTTAGACGGAGGAATAAGCAAAATGAAAGCATTTGTAGATGAAAATGTATGTATTAGCTGTGGATTATGTGAAGGTGTCTGTTCAGACGTATTTTCATTAGACACAGGGGTTGCAGTTGCAATTGAAGGTGAAATTTCAAGTGATCTAGAAGATTCAGTAAGAGAAGCTTGTGATGGATGTCCTGTACAAGCTATTTCTATAGAAGAATAATTACTTGGAAAAATTATAGGTTAAAAATAGACACAAAGGAGATGGAATTATGTCAAAAGTATGTTTATGCAGAGGAATAACAGAAGAACAAATAGTTGAAGCTGTAAAGAATGGGGCAACTTCTTTCGAAGAAGTTAAGGAAGAAACTGGTGCAGGTGCTGGTGGATGCCGTGGCGGAAGATGTAAATGTAACATCGAATTATTAATAGAAAAAAATAAATAATTTTTAATTAATGAATAAATACACTACGTATTATAATTTGTAGTTGTAATTTTGATTAATTAAATAAAATTTATAATTTTATTTAAGGTAGCAGTATACTAATTTATACTGCTACCTTTTTCATTAATCAGAAAATAAGCTATTTAATATCATACCTACAATAACTAAGACAATTCCTATATAGCCAATAGTTGTTGGTAAGGTTGTTTTTAATATTAAAATTTCTCCAAGAAGTGTGAAAATAACTTCACCGGCTTGTGTTGCTTCAATTACAGCAAGCTGATGATGATTGCCTTTAACAAGTTCTGTAGCTTTAAAAAATAAAGTCGTAGCAATTACTCCAGAAAATAAAGCTACTAAAAAAGATTGAAGCACTTGGCTATCTGAAGGTAAACCAACTGTTACTATTCCAAAAATAGATAAAATAAGCCAAAAAGGAAGGCTACATAAAGTCATACCAAAGACTCTTTGGAAGGTATTTAATTCATTATTACAAACATCCATCATTTTTCTATTGCCTAATGGATAAGCAAATGCAGCAATTATTACTGGAATTACCCCAAATAAAATTTGAAAAAATGAAATATTATTTGCTTGCTGAACTTGAATTAAAAATACTCCTATTAATATTATTACTGAGAAATATAATGCCTTTTTTGGTATAGAATTTCTTTTATGAGCTATATAATTAGGTCCTATAGTTATAGTGAAAAATAATGGAGATAAGAGAGCCCCAGCTATAATAGTAATTTGCCATGTGCTTGCAACCATCCAAGAAGCGCCGTATTTTGAGGCGAAGCTAAGAGGTGCATAAAATAATCCAAAACCTACAGTGCTCCAAATGAACCAAGATTTTGGATCACTTTTTATTGATTTAAAAACAGGTTTAATTTCTTTCTTTAATAAAAGTATTATAAATAAAATAGGTAACATAAATAGATATCTAAGAGAGGCGCTCCATACCCAGCTTCCCCCAGAAATATTCATTTGACTATTAAGTATAAATGTGAATGAAAAGAAAAAAGCAGCTAATAATCCAAGTGAAAAAGCTTTCTTCATAGTAAATCCTCCTAAAGTTTTCATATGTTAATATAAGTTACTAAATAGTTATAACTATGTATAAATAAATTAAAAAATGGACAAATTCTATTAGAAAATGTCCATTAATAATACAATTATTCTACTGTATAAATCCAGCCTTCAGGTGCTTCGATATCACCAAATTGAATTCCGCAAAGAATTCTATAAAGTTCTTTAGTTATAGGCCCAACTTCAGTTTCGCTGTAGAATACATGAAGTTTATCTTTATACTCTATTCCTCCAATTGGAGTTATAACTGCAGCTGTTCCACAAGCACCAGCTTCCTTAAAATCATCAAGAGAATCTATAGGAACTTGTCTTTCATATACAGGCATATGCAAATATTTTTCTGCAATTTCCATTAGAGAATATTTTGTAATACTTGGTAAGACAGAAGGTGATAATGGAGTAACAAATTCATTATTTTTAGTTATACCAAAGAAATTAGCAGCACCAACTTCTTCAATATTAGTTCTAGTTGCAGGGTCAAGGTAAATACAATCTGCAAAGCCTCTATCAGCAGCTATTTTATGAGGATGCATTGAAGCAGCATAGTTACCACCAACTTTTTGTCCACCAGTACCATGAGGAGCAGCTCTATCATAATCAGCAATCATAAAGTTACAAGGAGTAAGTCCGCTTTTAAAGTATGCACCAACAGGTAAACAGAATACACAGAATATATATTCAGGAGCAGGTTTAACTCCAATATTATCTCCAACACCTATTACAAATGGTCTTAAATATAATGTACCACCAGTTCCATATGGTGGAATATAAGCTTCGTTAGCTTTAACAACTTGCATACAAGCATCTATAAACTTTTCTTCCGGAATTTCAGGCATAAGAAGTTTTCTAAGACTTGAATTAAGTCTTTCAGCATTTTTATTAGGTCTGAAAAGTTGAATTTTTCCTTCTTTAGTTCTATAAGCCTTTAATCCCTCAAAACAGGATTGTCCATAATGAAGTGCGCAAGATGCTTCACTTATTGTAAGCATATTATCTTCTGTTAAATGGCCAGCATCCCATTTACCATCTTTCCAATTAGAAATGTAACGGAAATCAGTTTTGATGTATTCGAACCCCAAGTTATTCCAATCGATGTTTACTTTTTTAGTCATTTAAATCGCCCCTTTATTTATACGTAATTTTTGTGATTAGTTTATTTAATTTTTAAGATAAGTTAAAAAGGAAATTCCTGTTCTTAATTATGTAACTTATATTAAATAAAGCTAGAATTTAATATAAGTTGAAATTTAGAATTTCACTTATGTTTATAGTATTATCTTAATTATTTATTTTACCACTAATGTAAAAAATCTTAAATAGTTAAATGATAAATTTATGGTAAATTTTATTAATATATATGAAAATGTTCAAATGTATAATATAATATTATTTAAATGGTAAAAATTAAGTTATTTTATTGAATAAGAAGGTAGGAGGAAAAATAATGAAGAGAGAAGTAATACAGACTAATAATGCACCAGGAGCAATAGGTCCATATTCACAAGGAATAGCAGTTGGAGATTTTGTTTATACATCAGGACAAATTCCACTAAATCCTTCAACAGGAGAATTAGTAACAGATATTAAGCTTGCTACTAAGCAATCAATGGAGAATGTAAAAGCTATATTAGAATCAGCTGGAACATCATTAGATAATGTAATAAAAACAAGTATATTTTTAAAAGATTTAAATGATTTTGAAGCAGTAAATGAAGTTTATGGAACTTATTTTACTGAAAATAAACCAGCTAGAAGTTGTGTTCAAGTTGCAAAATTGCCTAAAGATGCAGTTATAGAAATAGAAGCAATAGCTATAAAATAAAGATAAAATATATTATTAAATTAATAATAAGTAGTATTAAAAAATAATAATTATTAATAAAAGACCTTTAGGTCTTTTTTATTTTGCTTAAATATAGTAAATTATATAATTGATGAATAGAATTATTAGGTGAAATAATACTATAATACTAAGTAGATTGATATTTACATATGAAGGGAGTTTATTCTATGAAAAGAAATAAGATGAAATTAGGTGCTATATTAATAAGTATACTAATTACAATTGGAATATTCGCTGGTTGTGAAAGTAAAGCTAGTGAAGAAATAAATGTATTAAATTATGGTGCTAATGCAGCAGAAGGAGTTTATAAAGAATTCCAAAAAGCAACGGGAATAAAAGTAAATGAAAAAACTTTTGATGATATGCAGTATATGTATCAAGAGGTTGCTAGCGGAAAGGTAGATTATGATGTTATTTTAGTTTCGGATGATATGGCTGAAAAGATGATAAAAGAAGAATTGCTTCAAAAGATAAATAAAGATAATATACCTAATATAGTAAATATGAATGAAGGGGATATGGGTAAACCATATGATCTTAATAATGATTATACTGTACCATATATGAACGGTACAATTGGATTAATATATAATACTGAAGTTATTGATGAAGACATAACAAGTTGGAAGAGCTTATTTGATTCTAAATATAAAGATGAAGTATTTATGTTTGATAATATGAGAGATACAATTGGAGTAGCTTTAAAAACATTAGGATATTCATTAAATTCAACTAATGAAGAAGAATTAAAAGAAGCTGGAGAATTATTAATAAAGCAAAAGAAAGAATTAAATCCAACATATGGAGCAGATGAAGTTTTAGATTTAATGAGATCAGAGGAAAAATCTATTGCTATGATTTGGTCAGGAGAGGGATTAAACTTAGAAGCTGAAGACGATAGATTTAAATATGTAATTCCAGAAGAAGGTGCTGATTTCTGGTTAGACTCTTGGGCAATTCCTAAGTCTGCAAAAAATGTCAGCGGAGCAGAAAAATTTATAGATTTTATGAGTAGTAAAGACATAGCGTTAAGAACAGCTGATGAAATAGGATATACTACACCACAAAAGCAAGCTATGGAGGAACAAGCTGATGAAATTAAGAATAATGAAAATGCATATATGCCACAAGAAATATTAGATAAGTGTGAAGGATATAAGTTTTTAGATAAGGAGAATTTAGAATTATATCAAGAGGTTTGGATTAAAGTTAAAAGTTAAGATAATTAGATAATATTCACAATAATACTTTGTGGAAAAACTAGAGTGTATAGTATATAATATTTGTAAAAGGACATGAGCTTAGGAGGAGAGAATATGGATAAAATAATTGACTTTAATGAGCTTAAAAATAGAGTTAATGATAAAGATGTAGATCAATTTGAATCATATATTTATAGTTTATATTATAAGGTTGCTGAAGGTAAGCTATCTATGGCGGATTTTTCAAACCAATTAACTGAGTATATGGTACAAAATAACATTTCTCAAGATAAGTTTTTAAAAATGCAAACTAAACTTATGGAGAGATATGGAATAGATACTACAGGATTTGAAGAGCAACTTAAAAGTTTAGGCTTAAATAATATTTCAACTGATCCTAAAGATTATGAAAAAGTTAGAAGAACTTTAGGTTTTCAAGAAAAATATAAAGATAGACTAAAAGTAAAAGGTGCAACTGAATATACAATAAATAACGATAAAAATAATCTTACTATTCTTTTAGATGAACATAACGTTATTTTAAAAAGCCCAGGAAAAATAGATTTAGCGGACAATGAATTAAATGAATTTTTATGTTCATATAAAAAGACAGTTGAGAATGACGTGCTTAAGATTTCACTTTGTGAAGATACAAGAGAATATGATTACTAAAAATAGAAACAAATTTCTATTTATTTTAACTAAATTTTATGTATAATGAATAAGGGAGGTAGCCAATTTAAAGTGGCAAATTATAGGTGAAGTGTTATTAATTAAGCTTATGCTGTAAGTTTAATATATAATTTGAAATTGCCTAATTGCAACTAAGAGATTGGATACACCCTTATTTTAATGTAAAAAAATAAATTGATATAAATAAAGTTATTATAAATTTTACGTTGCTGGAGGATGAGGATGAGCGTTTTAACAGTTAAGAATATCAGCCATGGATTTGGTGATAGAGCAATTTTTGAAGATGTATCATTTAGATTACTAAAGGGAGAACATGTAGGTCTTATTGGAGCAAATGGTGAGGGTAAGTCTACATTTATGAATATAATTACTAGCAAATTAATGCCTGATGAGGGAAAAGTAATTTGGAGTAATAGAGTTAGAGTTGGTTATATGGATCAACATGCTGAACTTGCAAAAGGATTAACTATAAGAGATGTCCTTAGAAGTGCATTCCAATACTTATTTGACATGGAAACTGAAATGAATGAACTTTATGGTAGAATGGGCGAAATGGACGAAGATGAAATGAATAAGGCTTTAGAAAGAACAGCTGTTATTCAAGACATGTTAGATAATAATGGATTTTACGTTATAGATGCTAAGGCAGAAGAAGTTGCTAAGGGGTTAGGACTTTTAGATGTAGGTCTTGACAGAGATGTTACTGAACTTAGTGGTGGACAAAGAACTAAAGTATTATTAGGAAAGCTTTTACTTGAAAATCCTGATATTCTTTTACTAGACGAGCCTACTAACTATTTAGATGAAGCGCATATTGAATGGTTAAAGAGATTCTTGCAATCATATGAAAATGCATTTATTTTAATATCACATGATATTCCATTCTTAAATTCAGTTATTAACTTAATTTATCATGTGGAAAATAGAAAGCTTACTAGATATGTTGGGGATTATTATGAATTCCAAAGAATTTACGAAGCTAATAAAGCACAATTAGAAGCTGCATATGAAAGACAACAAGCAGAGGTTGCACAACTTAAAGATTTCGTTGCTAGAAATAAAGCAAGAGTTGCAACAAGTGGTATGGCAAAGGCTAGACAAAAGAAGCTTGATAAGATGGAAATGATTGAACTTGCAGCTGAAAAACCAAAGCCAGAATTCAATTTCTTAAAGGGAAGAACTTCAGGTAAGGTTATATTTGAAACTAAAGATTTAGTTATTGGATATAATGAGCCTTTAACTAAACCTCTAAATCTTTATATGGAAAGAGGACAAAAGATAGCTTTAGTTGGAGCAAATGGGCTTGGTAAGACTACACTTTTAAAGAGTTTAATGGGAGTAATTCCTTCATTAGGTGGAGAAGTTAGTTTAGGTGAATATCAACAAATTGGTTATTTCGAACAAGAAATAAAAGAAGCTAATTATAATACTTGTATTGAAGAAGTATGGGAAAAGTTCCCTTCTAAGACTCAATATGAAGTAAGATCAGCTCTTGCTAAATGTGGTTTAACAACTAAGCACATTGAAAGTAAGGTATGTGTATTAAGTGGTGGAGAGCAAGCAAAGGTAAGATTATGTAAGCTTATTAATGAAGAAACAAATATCTTAATCCTAGATGAGCCTACTAACCATTTAGATGTTGAAGCTAAAGAGGAATTAAAGAGAGCTTTAAAGGAATATAAGGGAAGTATTTTACTTGTGTGCCATGAGCCTGAGTTCTATAAGGATGTTGTAACAGATATCTGGAATTGCGAGGAGTGGACTACTAAAGTTGTATAGTAGAGTTATATTAAGAGTTAGTGTAAAAACTAGCTCTTTTTTATTTATAAGACGAATTGTCAAGCTAAGTGTTGCACTTAGCTTGACAATTCGTCATTAAAAAAGTTTTTTAAAAGTCATAATTAAATTTTAAATCCTAAATAAATTTCGCAAATAGCTGTAACTATAAAGAAAATACCTATAATATAAGGTGTAGCTAATATTGCTATAAAAGGATTAAATAATATCAATAATCCTAAAATGAATAAAAGAATTATATATACTGTATGAAAGTTAAATCCTAAATTT
The DNA here is from genome assembly GCF_019734375.1 of Clostridium sp. K04. Classification (NCBI taxonomy): domain Bacteria; kingdom Bacillati; phylum Bacillota; class Clostridia; order Eubacteriales; family Clostridiaceae; genus Clostridium; species Clostridium sp. K04. Next base: position 19,848 of record NZ_JAASHD010000037.1, on the reverse strand, counting down.
TTATATTTAATTGCCATAATGAATAAGTAAATTCCTCTAATAAGTGCCCATAAACCAAAAAATAACGCAATTGTGTCAATTGTTTCTGCAGGAGAGAAGCAAAGAAGCAATCCAAATAAAATTGAAATTGTTCCATTTACAATCAAAAAAACATTGTTCATAGAAGTAAAGGACCTAATAATTGCAAATATTCCAGCTACAATTATTAATACTCCACAAATATTAATAAAGCTTGAAAATGTACTAAATGGATTAATGAAAAATAAAACACCTATTATTCCAAATAGAATTCCTTCAATAATAAATAGATATTCTAAAAGTTTTTTCACAAATATCACTCCCTTAAATTTTTGATTATGAAATATATCTTTAGTTTGTGATAAATTTGTAATATTATATATAAATTTTTTGTTTAAATATAATTACAAAATTATTAAGAGAAATAACTTCTTTTTGCAATTATTTAATTTTATGATAATATTAGTTTAATAGAATATATATATTATGTTAAGAAAGCACACTTATAATATGATAAAGTTCTATATTGTAGGAATAAGAAAGTAAAATGTTAAATGGAGGTACAGTGTGATAAAGAGAACATGTAAGCAGTGTGGAAAAGATTTTACTCTTACTGATTCAGAAGTTAATTTTTATAAAAGTAAGGATTTAGATATTCCAAAAAGATGTAGTGAGTGTAGAAAGAAGAATAAAGATAATAACAATAATGTAAATAAGGATAATATAAATAATTTTGATATAAGCAATAAACAAGAAAATAATAACTATAGTAATAATAGAAGTTACAACAACAATAATAATAATAAAAAGAAATATACATTTGGAAGTGTTATAGCTGCAGGATTAGTTGTTATACTTTTACTTGTTGGTAAGGTATTTAATATAACACCTAATTGGGGAGAAATATTTAATACAGCTCAAAGTGAGCAAAGTAGTAACGTATCCCTTGAATTTAGAAATGAAGCTTTATGGGAAGATCACTTTTTAAAGCATAGAAGTGAGTTTGGATATTCTACTAAAGAAGAGTATTTAAAAGGGGCAAATGAAGTTATTAATTCTGCAACATCTTTACATAAGTTTGAGGCTGAAGATAATGATGAAATTTACTATGATGAAAGTAAGAATGAAATTGTTTTTGTATCATCTGATGGATATATAAGAACTTATTTTAGACCTAGTGAAGGAATTAATTATTATAATAGACAATAGAAGAAATAAGTAAATTTATATATCTTGAGAGGTATAAATTATTTTATTTAAATTAATATTTTGGCAATTAAAAATAATAGAATATTGAAATTGAGGAGTTATATCATGAATTTGGTATAGCTCCTTAATTTTTATTTTTAGTTAATTAAATTGCTATAAGAAAAAGTAAACAGAAATAATTTCTTTTCATAGAATAGAAAGGAGAAGTTTAAGTTAATATTTATAAATTTAAATATATGAAAAATTAGGATAATAAAATATTTTATTAGATGGGGGAATTGAGAATATGAAAGTTAGAAAAGCTGTAATACCAGCTGCTGGTCTTGGTACTAGATTTCTACCAGCAACTAAGGCACAACCTAAAGAAATGTTGCCAATAGTTGATAAGCCAACGATTCAATATATTATAGAAGAAGCAGTTGATTCTGGAATAGAAGAAATATTAATAATAACAGGAAGAAATAAAGAATATATAGAAAATCATTTTGATAAATCTATAGAATTAGAAATGCAGCTTGAGAGGTCAGGAAAACTTAAAGAGTTAGATATAGTAAGAAAGATATCTAGTATGGCAGATATACATTATATAAGACAAAAAGAGCCAAAAGGATTGGGTGATGCAGTTTCTTGTGCAAAATCCTTTGTTGGTAATGAACCTTTTGCAGTAATGCTTGGTGATGATGTTATAGATAGTGAAGTTCCATGCTTGAAACAATTGATGAATTGTTTTAATGAGTATAAAACATCCATATTAGGAGTTCAAAAGGTAAATGAAAATGACGTGATGAAGTATGGAATAATAAAGGGATTATATATAAAGGAAAACGTATATAAAGTTAAAGTGCTTATTGAAAAGCCTACTATAGATGAAGCTCTTAGTAATATTGCGATTTTAGGAAGGTATATAATAACACCTCAAATATTTGAAGTTTTAAATAATGTTAAGCCAGGAAAAAATGGAGAGATACAATTAACAGATGCATTACAACAATTAATATCTATTGAAGCAATGTATGCATGTGAGTTTGTTGGTAATAGATATGATGTAGGAGACAATTTAGGGCTTTTACAAGCTAATATTGAATTTGCTTTAAAGAGAGGAGATCTTAGAGAAAAACTTGTGAAATATATTAAGATGTGTAAGTTATAAAAAATAATTTAGATTTTAGATTAGAGTAGGAAAAGTTCTGTATCGAAATTTATTATTCTCATTTAAATCTAAAAAAATAAAATATAAATTACTATGAGAGGACTTTATATTTTTTCTCTAAAAAGCATAACTAAAAGGATAATTAATTAGATATTAAAAATAGTGTTAGGAGAAATAAAATGATAATTGTTAGGGTAATGGGTGGAACGGGGAATCAAATGTTTCAATATGCATTAGCTAGAAAGCTTAAAGAAATGAATAAGTATGTAGTTTTAGATATAAGTGCATATAAAACATGGGAATTTAGATATGATTTTTGTTTAAATAGAATTTTTGATATTAATAAAGATATTTATATTACAGAAGATCCAAATGAATTTATTATAAAGAATTGTAGAAATATAAAAATTATTGATTGTGAAAATCAACCTTATTATAATGCTGATATATTAAATTATGATAATGTTTATTTAAATGGATATTGGATGAGTGAGAAATATTTTAAAGATATAGAAAAAATACTAAGAAAAGAGTTTATATTTAAAAATACATTAGATAAAGAAAAAAGTGAATTAGTTAATGAGTTAAAAAACACAAATTCAGTTGGAATACATGTAAGGAGAGGTGATTATCTTCAAGGTAATGCTGCAAATATATTTACAGGAATAACTACAAAAAAATATTATGATAATTCATTGAAGTATATTAAAGAAAAGGTAAGTAATCCTCAATTTTATGTTTTTACTGATGATAGAGAATGGGCTAAAGAAACATTTAAAAATACAAGTGTAAAAGTTATTGATGTAGCTATAGATAAGACTAATTATACTAATATACAGATTATGAGTAGTTGTAAGCATAACATATTAGCAAATAGCACAGCAAGTTGGTGGGCAGCATGGTTAAATAATAATAAAAATAAAATTATTATAACTCCTGATATATGGCTTAATCAAAAAGAAGCTAATATGGATGATATAGTTCCTCATGATTGGATTAGAATAAGTCATATTTAGTAAATACTAATCAAAATAAAAAGCTATAGAGTAAAAAAAATTAGTTAAAATACTCTATAGTTTTTCTATTTAATACATATATTAAAAGTTTAATCGTTTAATAGAAACATATATGGATCCATTTCTTTTGATAAAGTTAAATTCATATCATCTTGCAATATAGTATTAGTTGTATTACTATTGCCTTCCGGATTAGTTGAATTTCCAACATATCTATACCTAACTAAAATAGAATCTATAAATCCTATTCTACAGCCATTTCTAGTAAGCTGTAAAAATCTAGGTAAATCTTCGAGTAAAACATAACTTTCATCATATAATCCATAAGTATCTATGGTTGAACGTTTATAGGAAAGACCTGGAGCAGGGAAGAAAGAGCCTCTAAATCTAAGAATTGATTTAAAACAATCAATTGCCAATCCATTAATAAAAGAAGTATGCAGTGGATTTGGACTAGTCCAATAGAACTTATTAGGATCCTCATCTTTAAAACAAGCTATTCTACCAACAGCTACCCCATATTCAGGGTTATTTTCATGGAATTTTACAATATCACTTATGGTATTTTCTGAATAAAATAAATCATCATCAGATAAATATACTAGATAATCTCCATGACTCAATTTAATTGCATTATTTATATTTTTTACTGTTTTTAAATTTTTTTCGTTATAATGAATTACATAGTTAGATATATTACCGGTATTATTTTGATTAATATAATTTTCTAAATCAGTTTTAGAAAAATTATCTGAATGATCATCAGATATTATTATTTCAATATTAGGGTAAGATTGATTTAAAATAGAATCTAAGCATTGTTTTATATATTGAAGTCTATTATAGGAAAGCAGTAATATACTTACTAATTTTACATCTGTTTTTTTTGTAGTATTGGCATTGAGTTTTGATTTTATAAGAGAATCTAATTTTTTGCATTGTTTAATCCAGTTAAAATGAATATTACTATATTCCTGTATTCCGTGGCAAACACTTTTTAGTCTATTTTCATCATTACAAACTTTAACTAATACATTTGATAAATTTTCAATATTATCAATTTGAAAATTACTTCCGAATAGGCCAAAGTTTGTTATATCATTAAAGCAATGAACATTACTAGAAACTATATAACAGCCGTTAGAGGCAGCCTCAGGAAAAACATTTGGAAATCCTTCAAATCGTGATGGTAAACAAAAGACTTTAGCATTTTCATATAGTTTTTTTAATTCATATTTATCAGAGATAGGGCCAACAAATTCTATTCGATCTCGCGCTTGGGGGCATGTTGCTAATAAATTTTCAGTATAATTTATTAACCAATCTTCACAAGGTCCTACTAATTGTAATTTCCAATCTGGAATTTTATCAGTTATAGAAATAAAGGCTTGTATCAATATTTCAGTAGCTTTAGAATAGTCACCTAATCTTCCAACAGTGAGTATAGTATTTTTTTTATCTTCATATTTCACTATATTATTATTTCCAGTAAAATCATAATAACCTTGAGTTAAATAGCTAGCCTTATAGGGCCAAGTACTATTTATAATATTTAATAAATGATAGGATTCTACAGTAAAAATATCAATTAATGATAAATTGTTTTTCAAATTTTCATCAACATTAATTGTAGATAACCAATATGGATTGAAATCCGTTTTTAAATATACCAATCCATTAGGATTTAGTTTTTTATACTTCTTTATTATTGAAATATTAAAATTATAATATCCCACAAGCATTAATACATCAGTATTTATTAAATAATCATTAACTTCTTCATCGCTAGAAACTATTTCAATTGGTAGATTGTCTAGATATTTTTTAGCATCAGAAAAATCATTTTTTTCAAAGGTAATAATTTTAGAATTATATTTGAAATATTTTCTTAAAATAAAAGGAATAAGACAAATGTCTTTAGTTAAAGCAGAACTATCTAAATTAGGCCAATAGAATGTAAAATTTAACATAGTTAACCTCCTGAAATTTGGTAATTAAATATAGAAAAAATATTATATTAATCATATTATTTTAAATTAATAAATTAGAGATATAATAAGTTTTTTTATATATAGCTTTTTATAATATATTCAAAAATCTAATTAATGGTTAAAAGTGCGGTGTGTAACATTAGGGTTAATTATTAAATAGTATGGTTATAAAATAATATAGAATAAATATAGGAGATAGCTATGAATCGTATACTTTTTTTATGCCCATGTGATAATACGCCATATGGAGGAATACATGTAATTTATGAAAATGTAGATATATTAAACAAAAATAATTTTAATGCATATGTTTTACATGAAGTCGATAATTTTAGGTGCACATGGTTTGCAAATAATACTAAAATACTTTATTTTAAGGATGTATTAATAAATTTTGAGAATGATATTTTAGTAATACCAGAGATATATGGCCCAAATATATTAAATATAGTTCCAGGAGTTAAAAAGGTGATTTTTAATCAAGGGGCATATCTTACATTTAGTAGATTTGGTGCTAATTATAATGAGAAAAGTCCATATTTAAGTGATGAAATTATTGGTATAATATCAATTTCACAAGATAATAAAGAATACTTAGAATATACATTTAAAGATAGAATAATTAATAGAATTATAAATTGTATAGAGTATTATGGTATTAATCCTAATTATGAATCTAAAAATAAGGTGATTAGCATTATTGAAAAAAATAATATACAAGATTTTATACAAATAATAAATATTTTAAAAATAAGAGATAATTTAAAGGGGTATACCTTTGATATAATTAAAAACGAAACACACCAAAATGTATTACAAAGATTAGAAAAAAGTAAAATTTATATAAGTTTATCTGATGAAGAAGGGTTTGGATTATCAGCAGCAGAAGCAATGGCTATGGGGTGCGTTGTAATTGGTTATCATGGCCAGGGAGCAAAGGAATATTTTAAAGAGGAGTTTTCTTATAGGGTTGAGCAGGGAGACGTTATAGATATATGTAAAAAAGTTGAAGAAGTTATTGAATTAATAGAAAATAGAAATGAAGAATATTTGAGTAAAGTTAAAAAGGCAAGAGAATTTATTTTGGCTAATTATTCAAAAGAACAGCAAGAAAAATCAGTAGTGGAAACTTGGACAGATATTTTAACAAGACTTTAGTAATAGGATATACACTATAGAGTAATGAAGAGAAAGGTTCCTCTATAGTGTATATCAATGTTATTAAATATATTGAAAAGTACCTTAATATTTTTATAAGGATTAATAAATACATTATATTGAAAAATTATATATTTATCTAATTTTTTAAACTAGGAATTTATTATATCCTTAAATTATTTTTTTATTATATTTAAAATTAGCACTTCATATAAAAGTTAACTACACTATCACCATGAGAAAATTTCCTAGTTATTATGAAGTTATTCATGGTCATGTAATCATGGAATAAAGATAAATTCTTTGCATTTTCTGCATTAGGATCAGTATATAAGGTTGAAGAAATAAATAAAGCAAGATTCCTAGAAGCTTTTAAAGCTTTTAAAACTAAATTTTTAGCATTAATATCTGTCAAGAACTTATAACCATTATTTATTAAAATGTAATCAAAACCATCTCCTAAATTATCTTCTAAACTAAAAGTTTTATGAAGTTTTGATGCTATTTTATAGGAACCACTGGAGGAATTTCCAATATAAAAATCAAGATTTTTTCTATAAAACTTAAGCATTAATCCATTAACTCCACAATTTCCATATACATCTAATACTTTTAAGTTTTCTTTTTCAGGAACTAATGATAAGTAAGATAAATTAAAATGTACATCAGTAATATTGATATCCCATTTACTTTCAAATTTCACTTTATTAGTTTCCATTATATTTGCATATGAACTATTTTTATTAAATGAAGCACTTCCATAATGATGAACAAAAGTATCTCGACATAATAAAACTTTATATCCAGAGAGTATTATTCTGAAACAATAATCATCATCTTCAAAGTTTCCGGGAAAATAATCTTCATCAAGCAATCCAACTTTATTTAAAACTGATCTTTTAATAAGCATACAATATCCAACAACCATAACCCTTTCTTCCCAGCGTGTTTTATTACTTATATTAATTTGAGATGCAAAGTTTTGCATTTCATCAAGTGTATTATAGTTAACAGGAATGCTTTGCCAATAGGAAGAAGAGTTAGTAACAGGGCTAACAGCTCCTATATTATCATTACTATATAAGGCAATTTTTAAATTAGTAAGCCAGTTTTTAGTTACTACAATATCATTATTTAAAAGTAAAATATCATTCATAGGATTAGCAAACTTTATTCCATCGTTGCAACCACCAGGAAATCCATTATTAGTAGTATTTAATTGAAGTTTTATATCATATTGAAGCTTTAGCCAATTTGTTGTTTCTTCATTTGAATTATTATCAATAACAATAATTTCATAGTTTTCATTAGAGGTATATTTCCTAATACTTTCAATACATTGTTTAGTATAGTTTAGGTTATTATAGCTTAAAATAATAATGCTTGTACCAGGATAATCATTTATATTATCAATCATAAGTTCTCCTAAAATATTAATAATAAATATGATATGAAAATACTGCTCATTTATTGTCTAAACTAAAAGTAAATGTTATAGTTTAAATAAAAAAAGATGGAGGGAAATAATGAAGACAAAGTTAACAGCACTTCCACCTATAGGAATGCGTATTATTAAATCATCAATTGGAGTACTGTTAGGATTTATTATTTATTTAATTAGGGGAAGACAAGGGGCTCCTTTTTACACCGCGTTATCGGTATTATGGTGTATGCAGCCATATACAAGTAATGCAAAAGCTAATGCTATTCAAAGAACAATAGGAACATTTATAGGCGCGTTTTTTGGACTAATAATGATATTAGTAGAATTTTATTTATTGCCATTAGACAATGAGTTAATAAGATATATTTTAATATCAATACTAATAATACCAGTAATATATACAACGGTTATTATTAATAAAAAAAATGCTTCATATTTTTCATGTGTTGTATATTTGAGCATAGTAGTAAATCATCTTACTGATACTAATCCATATTTATTTGTTATAAACAGAATCTTAGATACAATGATAGGGATAATTTTAGCATTAATAATAAATACAGCAAGAATTCCACGAAAGAAAAATAAAAATGTTTTATTTGTATCTGAGTTAGACAAGGTATTATTAAATATGCAATCAACCTTAACACCATATAGTAAGGTTGAGTTAAATAAAATGCTTGATGATGGAGCAGAGTTTACAATAGTAACAATGAGAACACCAGCAGCCTTATTGGAGGCGTTAAAAGATATAAGAATAAAATTACCAGTTGTAGCTATGGATGGAGCTATGCTATTTGATATAAAGAATAATAGATGTTTGAAACTATATAAAATGAGTTATTTAGAAAGCAAAGAGTTGATTAATTTATTTAATGATGGAGGGTTGCACTGCTTTGTTAACGTAGTAGTAGAGGATTCAGTATTAATATATTATGGAGATTTCAAAAATGAAGCAGAGGAGACTATATATAAAGAATTGAGATATTCGCCATATCGTAATTATATAAAAGAAGAGCTACCAGAAAGGTATGGTGCTGCTTATTTAATGACCATAGATAAAAGTGAAAAGATAGATGAAATACATAAAGAATTAGAATTAAAAGGATATGTAAATAGATTTAAGGTTTTAAAGTATCCATCGGAAGATTTTAAAGGATATTCATATATAAAAATATATAATAAAAAAGCTAATAAAGAAAATATGATAGATGAAATAAGGAAGATGATTAATGTTGATAAAATAATTAGATTTGAAACTACTCAAGAATCAACAGGAGTAATAATAGGTAAAAATGATTCAAATGAGATGGTTAAAAATTTAAAGAAGATATATGAACCTTATTTTTGGGAGAAACAATAAAAAAGTTATTTTTATAAAGGGTGTATAAATTTGATTAAATTAAATCAGAGTTATTTATACATCCTTTTTAACAGTTTATACAAAAGTTTCACCTGATTTATTGGCTTTATCAATTTCAGATAAGGCATGTACTCTAAGCATGTTAATTATAATTGAAAAAAAGTAAGCATAATATAAGTTTTCATGAGGGGTTAAATTAGTATTTTGTGATAATAAATCATTTTGCAGTTTCTTTTCTTCTAATCTGTCAGAAGCAACAATGAAGAGTAGTGCATATCCAACTAGTATTAATTCAGCACCCAGTAAGGTAACAGAGGAAGCTGTTTCCCCAGTATTATTCATATCCAAACTATCTAAAATATCTATGTTAGCTCCATGAATGAATAAAAAATATCCAATTACTAATAATGAAGATCCAAATTTTTCGAGTGTTGCAAATTTAATATCTAATTGTTTAAAATATTCATCTAATTCCTCATTTCTATTTTCATTTTTTTTATCTTTCAATTTAATATCCTCCATAGGGCAGTTTTTATGAAGATATCATATTATATCAATATATGATTTATAAAGTTGTTTTGTACAATACAACTTTATAAAAAAGAAAAAGGAGGTTTGTCCTCCTTTTTCACATTATTACAAGAATAAAGCATCTTTGTAACGTCTATTAATAATATAATAGTTTTTTAGTAACTCGTTAAATACCTTTTTCAACTCAACTAGTTTTGTTATATTAGTATTTATCTCACTTAATAAATTTCCCCACAATGGATTTTTATTGTAATTATTATCTTCAATAAATAATTTAAATAAATCATAAATTAATTTAGAATTGTGCTCACCAATATGTTGAATAGTTTTTGGATTATTTAAATTAAGTATAGCTTTATTTAATAATTCTTTATTTTCTAATGAAAAATAAATTAAAGACTCAATGACGCTATCAGGAATTATCAATCTATGATCAATTAAGCCTTTATTGTAAGATAAATATTCAAGAGCTTTATTGAAGTCATTTAAGCGATAATAAGCCCAAGCAAGAATTGAGTTAAGATGTTCAAGAAAGTAAATGTTTTTAAATTTTTTAGCCATATTTAAAGAAATTTCTAGATAGTTAATAGCATCACTATAATTATCTAGCATAAAATAAACCTCTGCAATCTTTTCATATGATGACATAATGCTTATAATATTACCTTCCGCAACATATAAATCTAAAGCTTTATTGATTGAGTCGTAAGCCTTAATAGGATTATTTTCAATTCTATATGCATATGATAACCAAAAATAACAATGGCCAGTTTCTTTAAGCGATAAAGCTTCTTGAATAAGTTGTTTACCGTGGATTTTATTATTAGAAAGTATTAATATATCAATTCCTGCATAGAAATTATATATATACTTTTGTTTGGCAGTTAGCAAATCAAAAGATGATAAAATCATATTTTTAGAATACTCAAACTTATCTCTGTTTGGAGTGGATGAGTACCTAGCTAATTTTGCTAAAAAGTAATCAAGTATCAAAGGCGAAGCTATATATTTATCTTCATCTTTTTCTAGATTATCAAATAATTTGTTAGTATAATCAAATTCATTATAATTTAGGTTAGTAAAAAAATCATTTAAGTATTTTTTTCCTTTTAGTAAAAATTCATCAGAATCATAAAATTTTAAACCGAGCCTATCAAAAATAACTGAAATTACGTCTTCACTTGGTAATAATTCACCATTTTCTATTCGACTTAAATATGAGGGAACACAAATTCCTTTTGATAATTGCTTTTGACTAATGTTTTTATTTATTCGATTTAATTTAATTATAGATCCAATTATTTTTTTACTATTTACATATTTATCAATCATTTATTAATCCTTTCAACCATAGTTAAAATTAATTTTTATAGTAATCAATAATATAATGTATTTTTATTTGAGTTTACTATAGTTTACTATAATTATGGTATTATTTGCAAAGGTATTAATAAATAATTACTACTTTATAATTACTTCTAATAGCTTAGAAATGGCTTAAACAGGTAGAAATAGAGCAATGTGTGAAATTATTGTAAAAAAAAAGGTGCTTAAATATATATAAATAATATGAAATTTAACATAACATATTTTTTTTTAATTGTTGACGATTATTTAGGAATTAGATATAATGTAAACATAAACAAAGAAATAATCTTTAAAAATGAAAAATATTAACAATTCCCGTTGAGGGATTTAATTTTCAATTTCATTGGAAACGATACCTAAAAGATTGTTTTAGATTCTAATAATACTTATATTGATAGTAGCTTATAGGGTAGACAAGCTAATAGATGTATCTTTATATTATTAATGAAAACATTTTCAAAGAGTTGGAATCGTTTCTGAAATTACCTAAGTATAAATATGTATTTAAGTTATATTAACTTTAAATAAATTGATTTTTGGAAAAGTGGAGGAGAATTATTATGAAAAAATTATTAGTAACATTACTTGTTGCAGCTACTTCATTAAATTTTGTAGCTTGTGGATCAAGTAATAGCGGGGATAGCAATAAAGGAGAACAAAATAATACAGCTACATCAAATAGTGATGAAAAAGTTACTTTAAAGGTACAAGCTGAAAAAGACTGGATGCCTTACTATGAAAAAGTTAGAGATACTATAGTAGAAAAGTATCCAAATGCAACAATTGAATTAATTGAAACAGGATCATTTGATCACTTAGATGTATTAGATCAAACAGATGCAACAAACTCTGATGTTGCAGACGTATTTGCTTTACCTGCAGATAGATTATATGGTCTAGCTAAAAACCAAGTTTTAGCTGCAATGCCTGCTGATGAAATGGCAGAAGAAGTTGGTGGATTTGCTGATTTTGATAATGGATTAGGTGGAAACTTCAATATTGATGGTGAATACTTAGCGTTCCCTTATAACATAGAAACATTAATTGGTTATGTTAATGTAGAAAATGCAAAAGCTGCAAACATCGATACAACTCAAAATATAGAATTCACAGAGTTAGAATATAATCAAATTTTAACTACAGTTCACGATGCTTGGTATGGAGTTGCATTTACTAATTCAGCTGATTTTGAATTATTATCAAAAGAATTAACAAGTGATGCAACTAAAGAATGGGCAGATTTAACTGAAGAACAACAAAAATTATTTGAAGGATTATATAACTACTGGAAAGGTCACAAAGAAAATAATACATCTTTATGGGATAAAGATGCAGCTAGTGGATATATAGAAGAACAATTCAAAACTGGTGGAAGCGATGTTATTAAGATCGATGGACCTTGGGCAACATCTTCAGTTAGTGAATTAGTAGGAAGCGCTGAAAATATGGAAATCATTCCATTAAGTCAAATCACATTCAATGGACAATCATTAAAACACTGGAAAGGTGGATGGGGTCTTGGAATAAATGCAAGATGTGAAGATGATGAAGCTAAAATGGAAGTTGCACAAGCATTTATAAAAGAAATAGTTAATCCAGATAACGCTAAAGAATTATTTGATGCTACTGGTAAAGTATTAGAAAATGCTACAATTGCAGATTATGAAGGAATTGATGAATTACAATTAAAAGTTATAGAAGCAACTTATAAGAGTTATGAAGTAGCTGAAAACAGACCTCTATTCAGTGAATATGGACAAGTTTGGGAAACATGGCAAAACTCTTTATTATCATGGTCAGCTAAGAACCCTGCAAATGCAGAAGAAGCATATAAAGAAGTTAAAGCTTCATTTGATGGTATGATGTCTAACTTTAACTAATAAAGCTAAATATAAATTTAATAGTATTTAAGATAACTAATTTAAGTTAGTAGTTCTTAGTTGAAGCTTAAATAGAAACTCCTTCGGGAGTTTCTTAAAGATTAGAAATCACTTATTTTCCCTTTCAATCAATCAGTAGTTAAAGCTTTAAAACAGAAGAAAAATGCTACTAGCTTAAATTTGTTTATTATTTAGTAGGAGGATCCACATGAGAGAAAGTATAGAAATGCCCAAAGGTACATTTTATACAATTGTAGCAATATGTGCAGCAATTATAATGATGACATCTATGGAGATGTTAATTAAAGCTAAAGATACAGATTTATTTAATATGTGGTTATCCACTAGTAATTTAGGAGAAGATGCGCTAAGTCAAACAACAAAAGAATTATTCTCTACATATTTAAATGTATGTATATCAACATTCTTTATTAGAATAATAACACCAATGGCTGTAGCTATTCACAGTTACTTTACTTTTACAAAACTTAGAGTTACTAAGCTATTTGTAGCAATATGGGTTGTAATTATAATAGGTGCATTTGCATTAACATTTTTAGGAGAGCAATTTTATTCAATATTCTTTATCGGAAGTGCAATTGGTTATTTAGCTTTAATTTTTGCAATGATTTACTTAGGGAAGTGTATTAGAAATGTTAGAAGTATTTAATTATGAAGTTATTCAGAAGGTATAAAAGGAGGTAAAAGGGTTGAAAAAATTCAATAAGCATTTATATGATAATATTAATCGAGAGTATGATAGAAAAAATTTATACCTATATGAAGTTTCAGTTTTACAGGAAAAAATTGAGGCTGCAACTGGTAAAGAAAAAGAAAATTTAGAAAAGAAATTAAATGAATTAGTAAAAAATAAAAAAGATCATCCGTATAATAAACAATTGGATGAATATAAGAAAAAGGAAAAAGATTTTTTAGAAGAAGTTAATAAAAAGGTGTCAGATTATAAATCAAAGGTTGATACAACATTACCTTCAAAAGTACAAAAATTAGAATTAAGATTATTTAAGGCTAAAGAGTTTGTTAATTTCTATAAAAAGTATACTAAACTTACTTATGATGCGGAATTAATATATGAGCAATCTAAGATAGAAATTGCTCAAATACCACCAGTAATTGAATTTGCTAGAGAAGCAACAAAAGAGTTGAAAGAAGCTCAAAATAAGTTAACAAAAATAAGTTCAAATGACAATGAAAAATTTGAAGCTGAATTTAAAAAATTCAAAGAAAATGAAAATAAGAAATTACATGATAGAATTAGTGAAGTTAAATCAAAGTGTAAGGAAGGTTTAATTTCTGGACAGGCTAAAGAAAATACAATAAAAGAATTAAAGAGAAAATATAAAGAAGCTCTATTAGTTAAATCATTTGAATCTGAAAAAACATATAATGAGGAAATTATTAAAAATAAAAAGTATGAGCTTTCAAAAACTGTTAAGCAAAAAATAAATACTGTTAACATTAATGTTGCAGATTTAAGAAGAGTTTATCCAGTTGAAACTGAAAAAACATTACCTTGGGTATCTTGGATTACTTTTTTAATTCCTGGGCTTGCTCAAGTAGTGAATAAACAATATGTAAAAGCGATTATAATGTTCTTTGCAACAATATATATATATGCTATAGCTATTCCATATGCTTTGGGATATGGAAACTATAAAGGAGACGGTATTGCAGGTCTTATAACTTTGGCTGCTGATGGAGGTAGACTTGATAGATCAATCATTTTCATGATTGAAGGTATACTTGCAATATTCTTAGTATTAATTGGTATTTTCTTAATGTATATATGTTTTAAGGATGCCAATACAGTTGAAAAAGATACAATTAAAGGAACAAGATTTAGAAGCTGGATTGAAACTAAACAAACTTTATTTGAAGATGGATTCCCATATTTAGTTTTATCACCAGCAGCTATAATTACTATATTTATAGTATGTATTCCAGTTGTTACTACAATTCTTTTATCATTCACAGGAATGGGACCAGATACCCAAGCTAAGTTTGGATGGGAAGCATTAGAGAACTATAAAATGATTTTCTTAGGTCAAGGTATGGTTGGTGCTATATTCTGGAGAATATTAGGATGGACAGTAATTTGGACTATTGGAGCTACAACTTTAGCAATTGCTTTAGGATTTATTTTAGCAATAGTTCTTAATAATGACAGAATTAAAGGAAAAGTATTATTTAGATCAATATATCTTTTACCATGGGCAGTACCTGCATTTATTTCTATACTATTCTTTAGTATTTTATTTGCTGATGGTGGAACTGTAGTTAACTCATTGAGAAATGTTTTTGGACCAAACTTCTCAATAAAGAATGATACATTCACTATAAGACTTACATTAATTTGTATTCAAGCTTGGCTTGGTAGTGCATATATTTTCTTATTATCTACAGGGGTTTTACAATCTATAAATGCTGAGTTATATGAAGCTGCTGATATTGATGGAGCAACAAGCTTTAAAAAATTAACTAAAATAACTGTACCGCTAGTTTTATTCCAAACAGCGCCACTTTTAGTTGGACAATATACATTTAACTTTAATAACTTCAGTATTATAGCTTTATTTAATAATGGAGGACCATTTGATCCAAGTAAATATGGAAACTTAGCAGGTTCATCAGACCTTTTAATATCTTATATATACAAGTTAACAATGAATAGCCAATATCAAGCTGTTGGAGCAACAATTACTGTTATTATTTCAATAGCATTAATAATAATTGCATATATAGGATATAAAAACACAGACGCATTTAAGAGGGGGTAGGGATGATGAGTATATTTAAAAAGAAAAAAAATGATTTATATCTTTCTGATAAGCAACCTCTTACTGTTGGAGGAAAAATTGCACTTGGTGTATCATATGCATTTTTAATATTGTGGGCAATAATGGTAATAGTACCAATAGCACAAATTGTAATATCATCATTCAATGGAGCACAAGTAAATAGACTTATAATTGGTGGAGAATTTAGTTTCTCATTAAAGCACTTTAAAACATTATTTGAAGATACACTTTATTTAAAATGGATGGCTAATACCTTATTTGTAAGTATTACTACAGCAATATTAGTAATATTAATAGTATCATTTACTGGATATGCTTATTCAAGATACAGATTTAAAGGTAAAAAAGCATCTCTTATGACAGTTATGCTTATTCAAACAATACCAACATTTGCAGGAATTACAGCTTATTTTACAATGTATTCTATTGCATCAGATATAATGCCAGGTCTTACAAGACAAATGATGCTTATATTAATATATGCTGGTGGAGGTATAGCTGGTAATACTATAATTCTAAAGGGATATTTAGATTCAATATCTACAGAACTAGATGATGCAGCTAAGATAGATGGATGTTCTAGTATGAAAATATACAGACTTATTATAATGCCAATTGCAAGACCAATGCTTGCAATAATAGGTTTATGGTCATTCATAGGACCATTTGGTGATTACTTATTACCAAAAGTATTATTAAATTCATCATCTGATTATACGTTAGCAGCAGGTTTACAAACACTTATAACAGATGAACGTACTATAAACCAACCAGCGTTCACAGCCGGAGCACTTTTAACTGCAATACCGATAGTAATATTATTCGTTGTACTACAAAAACAATTAGTATCAGGTCTTTCAAATGGGGCTACAAAAGGATAGGATAGGAGATAGTAGATATGAAGGTAACATTAAATAATATTGGAAAGAAATATGAAAGTAGAGAAGATTTTACTTTAAGACATATAAATTTAGAAATAGAAGATAAGGATTTCTGTGTAATTTTAGGACCATCAGGATGTGGTAAAACCACATTATTACGTATGATTGCAGGTCTTAACTCTATAACAGAAGGAGACTTAATATTTGGTGAGAAGAGAGTTAACAAACTTGCATCAAAAGATAGAGATATAGCTATGGTTTTCCAAAGCTATGCTCTATACCCACATATGACTGTATATGATAATATGGCATTTTCATTATCAATGAGAAAAGAAAGAAAGAACATTATTAATGAGCGTGTTAATGAAGCTGCAAAATTACTTCAAATTGAAAAGTATTTATATTCTAAGCCATCAGATATATCTGGAGGACAAAGACAAAGAGTTGCATTAGGAAGAGCAATTGTAAGAAAACCAAGTGTTTTCTTAATGGATGAACCTCTTTCTAACTTAGATGCTAAGTTAAGAGAGCATATGAGAGTTGAATTAGTTAGAATTCACAAAGCGCTTGGAACAACATCTATTTATGTAACACATGACCAAGTAGAAGCTATGACTATGGCTACAAAGATCGTTCTTATGAATGATGGAAAGATTCAACAAGTTGGTAAACCATATGAATTCTATGAAAAGCCACAAAATATGTTTGTTGCTAGATTCATTGGATCACCTACAATTAATATGATAAAAGGTAAAATGGAAGGAAAGAAATTTGTTTCTGAAGATGGATTAATATCTATCAATCCTTCTGAATCTGATTTAAAAGCTTTATCAAATTATGAAGGCAAGGATGTATACTTAGGAATTCGTTCTGAAAGATTTGTTGGAGATGCTGATAAAGATACATTTGAGTGTACAGTAGATGTTATTGAAGTTTTAGGTAAAGAAAAAACTCTTTATGTTAAATTAAATAGCGGTAAGGATCTTGTAATAACAGTACCTGGATATCATCAATATGAAACTGGAGAAAAGCATAAATTTGGATTTGATTTAAGCGCATTACATTTCTTCGATGCTGAAACTCAATTAAGAATTAACTAATAATAAATAGTAAAACTATAATAAAACCATAATATTCTAAAGTTGGAACTAAACCCGATAGTTCCAACTTTTTTTATTAATTTATTTTTTTATAGAAAACATAGAGTACTTATTTAAATATAAAAAGAATATAGTTTATAAATGAAATATGTATAAATATAACTGAGGGGATTATAAAGTATATGAGTAGTTTTGAGATTGTTACAGGGATTTTTGGTGGGTTGGGTTTATTTTTATATGGTATGAAATTAATGAGTGATGGACTTGAAAACGTTGCTGGGGAAAAGTTAAAAGGTATATTGGAGAAAATAACTAGCAATAAAGTAATAGGAGTACTTGTTGGAACAATTGTAACGGCTATTATCCAGAGTTCTAGTGCTACTACAGTAATGGTAGTTAGCTTTGTTAATGCTGGATTAATGACATTAATACAAGCTACAGGAGTTATATTAGG
Organism: Clostridium sp. K04; assembly: GCF_019734375.1. Taxonomy (NCBI): domain Bacteria; kingdom Bacillati; phylum Bacillota; class Clostridia; order Eubacteriales; family Clostridiaceae; genus Clostridium; species Clostridium sp. K04. The sequence goes on along the minus strand of NZ_JAASHD010000037.1, from coordinate 1,466 downwards.
TTCTAATATAGGTACAACAATTACTGCTCAAATGGTTAGTTTTAATTTAGAGGTTATAGCACCAATATTTATAGGAGTAGGTGCTATAGTTATGATGTCTGCAAAGAAAAAAAGAATAAAAGATTTAGCTTATATTGCTTTAGGATTTGGAATATTATTTATGGGAATGGGATTAATGTCGTCTTCCCTTAAACCAATATCAAATTTACAGATATTTAATGATTTTATTTCGGTAATAGGAAAAAATCATTTTTTAGGTGTATTAGTTGGATTAACTATGACTGCAATATTACAAAGTTCATCTGCAACTACAGGTATTTTAGTAGCTTTAGCAAACTCAGGTAACATAGATATGAATGTAGCATTCCCAATAATATTAGGCTGTAATATAGGAACTTGTGTTACTGCAATATTAGCGGGTTTAACAGCAAATAGAACAGCAAAGAAAGCAGCTTTATTACATCTATTATTTAATATATTTGGAACTGTTTTATTTTTACCATTTTCAGATAAGGTAGTTACATTTGTAAATTATTTAACTCCAGATAATGTAGCGAGACAAGTTGCAAATGCTCATACTATATTTAATGTTGTAATAACAATTTTTATATTACCAATATCAAAATATTTTGTAATGTTAGTTAATCATATATTACCAGATGATGAAGGTAAAGAAAGCTGTGGTGCAATTTATTTAGATAAAAAACTTTTAGAAACCCCAATAGTAGCTAGTGGACAAGTTATTAAAGAAACAATAAGAATGGCTAATAAGGCAAAAAATAATTTGGAATTGGCTATGGAGGTATTCTTAAATTGGAATGAAGAAAAAATGAAAAAAGTATATGCAAATGAAAGTATTATTAATACATTAGAAAGAGATATTACTGAATATTTAATAGAATTATCTCAACATAATTTACCAGAAGAAAATGCAAAATTAGTAAGTCAGGCATATCATACAATTAATGATATTGAGAGGATAGGAGATCATGCAGAAAATATAGTTGAGCTTGCTATTCAAAAATATGAAAATAACATTACTTTATCTTATGATGGTTATAAGGAAGTAAGACAACTATTTGAGGTTACTTTAAGGTCTATAACTATTGCAATTGAAAGTTTTAAATCTAATGAAATAAGCGATGATGAAGTTGAAAAGGTTGAAGAAGAAATAGATAGTTTAGAAAAGCAATTTAGAGAAAATAATATAAATAGATTAAGTGCTAAAACATGTCTAGCAGATGCAGGAATAATGTTTTTTGATCTTTTATCAAATTTAGAAAGAATAGGTGATCATGCTAATAATATTGCTACAGTAAAAGAAAAACCAAATCATAAAATTCATGCAGAATTATGTTAGTAAAAAGTATTAATTATAAAAGGCTATACGAGGATGTAGTAAGATTTGTGGAAAAACAAATCTACTACATCCTTTTTTGTATTTTAAAGTGGTAGATTTGGAATAA